>JBBRXI010000061.1:0-9885 GCA_038248575.1 Burkholderiales bacterium
ATTTCCACATCCCCTTCTGCAGTACGATCTGCTACTACTGCGCGTGCAACAAGATCATCACCAAGGACCACGGTCGCTCGGCGAAGTACCTGAAGTACCTCGCGCGCGAACTCGCGCTGCAAAGCAGCTATCTTGCCGAAGGCGATAACGAGGTCGCCCAACTGCACTGGGGCGGCGGTACGCCGACCTTCCTCGCGCACGACGAGATGCGCCAGTTGATGGCGGCGACGCGCAAGCATTTCCGGCTGACCGACGGTGGCGAATACTCGATCGAAGTCGATCCGCGCAAGGTCGACCGGGCGACCGTCGAATTGCTCGGCGAACTCGGTTTCAACCGTATGAGCATCGGCGTGCAGGATTTCGACGAGAACGTCCAACAGGCGATCAATCGCATCCAGAGCGAGGCCGAAACCTTTGCCGTGGTCGACGCGGCGCGCGCCAACGGCTTCCAGTCGATCAGTATCGACCTGATCTACGGCTTGCCGCGGCAGACGGTGAGCGGTTTTGCGCGCACCCTTGAGCGCGTCGTCGCCGGCAGCCCCGATCGCCTGTCGATCTACAATTACGCGCATCTGCCGACGCTCTTCAAGCCGCAGCGGCGCATCGTTGAAGCGGACATGCCGACGCCCGACGCCCGGCTGCAGATCCTCTCGATGGCCATCGACAAGCTCGGCGAGGCGGGCTACGTCTACATCGGCATGGACCACTTCGCCAAACCAGACGACGAACTCGCCGTTGCCCAGCGCGAGCGCCGGCTGCATCGCAACTTCCAGGGCTATTCGACACATTCGGATTGCGACATGCTGTCCTTCGGCATCTCGTCGATCAGCAAGGTCGGGCCGAGTTACTACCAGAACGTCAAAACGCTCGACGCGTACTACGAGCGCCTCGACGCCGGCGTCATGCCGGTCTATCGCGGCATCGAACTTGCCGCCGACGACCTTCTCCGGCGCTCGATCATCCAGTCGCTGATGTGCCACTTCGAGCTTTCGTTCGCGGCGGTCGGACGCGCGCACGCCATCGACTTCCCTTCGTACTTCGCGAGCGAACTTGCGGCGCTGCGCGAGATGGTCGATGCCGGCCTGTTGCGCGTGGACGCTGCGGGCATTGTCGTTCTGCCGCCGGGGCGCATGCTGGTGCGCGCGATCTCGATGGTTTTCGACCGCTTCCTGCACAACGACCGCCAAAGCAAGCGCTATTCGAAGGTGATCTGAGCACCGTCAAAACATTGCGCAGCGAAGCGGATACGATGATCGAAATGGCACGCCACTGCGAACCGACCCATGCCTGAAACCGGCTATCTCGCGCTCTTTCTCATCGGCCTGCTCGGCGGAACGCACTGCGTCGGCATGTGCGGCGGCATCGTCAGCGCGCTCTCGCTCGGCGCCGGATCGCGACTTCCCCTGCATCTGGCTTACAACGCTGGGCGCATCGTCAGTTACGCGGCGGCCGGCGCGCTGGCCGGCGCGCTCGGCGGGGCGAGCCTGATCCTTGCCGGCCAGCTGCCGCTGCGCATGGCACTCTACGTGCTGGCCAACCTGATGCTCGTGGCGCTGGGTCTGTATCTCATGGGCTTTACCCGGGTGCTCGCGTTTGCCGAACGCTTTGGCCAGCGGTTATGGCGTCGCGTCCAACCGCTCACCCGCGCTTTTCTTCCGGCGCGCAGTGTGGCGCAGGCTTTTCCGCTCGGCCTGCTGTGGGGTTGGCTACCCTGCGGACTCGTCTATAGCGCGCTGGTGACAGCGCTGACCAGCGGCTCGCCGGTGCGTGGCGCGCTGATGATGCTGGCCTTCGGCGCCGGCACCTTGCCCAATCTGCTGCTCGCCGGACTGCTCGCCGGCCGCCTGCAGACCTTCGCCGGCAAGGCGCAGGTGCGTTTTCTGGCCGGTCTGCTCGTCCTCGGCTTCGGCGCCGTGGGCCTTTTCCATACGCTGCACAGCTAGGCGCGCTTTGCCGCGCTGGGCGATAATAGCGTGCATGTCGAATCCCATTGTAAAGCCGGCCGGCGGCGGGCCCGAAACGCCCGGCGATACTGGTAGCGAAGCGGGCCGCAACGCGGGCAGCAACGCGCCGCTCGCGCGCCGCTTCGATCTTCCGCTCGCCGGAATGACCTGCGCGGCTTGCGCCGCGCGCATCGAGAAGGTCCTCAATCGTCTGCCCGGTGTACAAGCGAGCGTCAATCTGGCCAGCGAGCGCGCCACGGTGACGCTCTCGGACATGACAACGTCGCCCGATCAGGTGGTCGCCAGCATCGAAAAGGCCGGTTTCAGCGTTCCCCAGCAGACGCTCGAACTGGCGATTGACGGCATGACCTGCGCCGCTTGTTCGACGCGCGTCGAAAAACTGCTGCAGCGTTTGCCCGGCGTCGAAGCGGCCGTTAATCTCGCGTCCGAGCGCGCGCGTGTGCGCTACGTCCCTGGCGTCGCCGACGCCGCGTTGCTCATCGCCACGATCGCCAAAGCCGGTTACACCGCCCGCGTCGCCGACGACCGCGCGCGCGAAGAGGACAAGGCGAGGAAGCTCGCGATCTATCGCGCCGAATTGCGACGTTTCTGGATCGCGGCGGCGCTCACCGCGCCACTCGTCGCGCAGATGGTAACAATGTTTAGTGGCCCCTTCAGTGGCGTCTTCAGTGGCGTCTTCAGTGGCGTCAACTCGACCGTCCACCATGCAGACTTGTTGCCACGCTGGTTGCAGCTCGCGCTCGCCACGCCGGTCCAGTTGTGGATCGGCTGGCGCTTTTACGACGGCGCCTGGAAGTCCTTGCGCGGCGGCAGCGCCAATATGGACGTGCTGGTCGCGCTCGGGACCACGATGGCCTACGCCTTCAGCGTCGTCGTGACGGTCTTCGGCCTGACGCAACTGCACGTCTATTTTGAAGCTTCGGCGGCGGTTATTACGCTCGTCTTGCTCGGCAAGCTGCTCGAAGCGCGCGCCAAGGCCAAAACGACCGCGGCGATCGAAGCGCTCATTCGCCTGCAGCCGCGCACGGCGCGCGTCGAGCGCAACGGGCAGTTGCTCGAGATCGACGCGGCGCTGCTCATTCCCGGCGACGTCTTCATCGTCCGACCGGGCGAGAGCATGCCGGTCGACGGCGAGGTCATCGAGGGCACATCGAGCGTCAATGAAGCCATGCTGACCGGTGAAAGCATGCCGGTCGCCAAGCACGCCGGCGACCGCGTTTTTTCGGCCACGGCGAACGGCGAGGGGAGCCTGCGCTGCCGCGCCACCGGCGTCGGCGAGCATACCCTGCTGGCGGGCATTATCCGCCTGGTTGCCGAAGCGCAGGGATCAAAGGCGCCGGTCCAGCGGCTCGCCGATCGCATCTCGGCGATCTTCGTCCCGGTCGTCTGCGCGATTGCGCTCGCCACGCTCGTCGGCTGGTGGTGGTTCGCCGGTACGTTCAGCGAAGCGCTGATCAACGCCGTCGCCGTTCTCGTCATCGCCTGTCCGTGCGCGCTTGGCCTGGCGACGCCGACGGCGATCATGGTTGGCACCGGGCAGGGCGCGAGTGCCGGCATTCTCGTCAAAAACGCCAGTGCGCTCGAGCGCGCCGAAAAAGTCCGCGTTCTGGCCGTCGACAAGACCGGGACGCTGACGCGCGGCGAACCCGATCTGACCGATATCCTGCCTCTGGCGGCCGGCGCCGACGAGGCGCTGGCGCTTGCTGCCGGCCTCGAACAGGGCTCCGAACATCCGCTCGCCAAAGCCATCCTGCGCCAGGCGCAGGGCCGCGGGTTGGTCTTGCCGGCGCTCAGCGAGTTTCGCGCCTATCCCGGCTACGGCGTCGAAGGCCGGATCGCTGGCCGTCTGTTGCGCCTCGGCGCGCCGGCATGGTTTTCCGACCTCGTGCTGCCGGCCGATGAAATCGCCGCGCTGCAGCGCGCTGGCAAGACCGTCGTCGTCCTCGTCGGCGAGGCGCAGGCGCTTGCCGTGCTGGCCATCGCCGACCCGCTGCGCGCCAGTTCGCGGGCGGCGGTCGCACGGCTGCGCGCAATGGGCGTGCACGTCGTGATGCTGACCGGCGACAACGCGCTGACCGCAGCGGCCATCGCCGCTGAGGTCGGCATCGACGATTACCGTGCCGGCATCTCGCCGGCCGACAAGTCGACGGCGATCACCGGGCTCAAACGCGAGGGGCTCGTCGTCGCCATGGTGGGCGACGGCATCAACGACGCACCGGCTCTGGCCGCCGCCGATATCAGTTTTGCCATCGGCGCCGGTTCGGACGCGGCGATCGAGGTCGCCGACGTGACGCTGATGCGCAGCGACCTGCACGGCGTCGCCGATGCCATCCTCCTTTCGCGGGCGACACTGGCCAAGATCCGCCAGAATCTATTCTTCGCCTTTATTTACAATGTGCTCGGCATTCCGCTCGCCGCGGCCGGGTGGCTCAACCCGGTGTTTGCCGGCGCAGCGATGGCCATGAGTTCCGTTTCGGTTGTTTCCAATTCGCTGCTCTTGCGCCGCTGGCGCTCCGGGAAACGCCAGGAGAAGCACGCTTGAGCGCAGCCCAAAATAGCGCTCCGGCACAGCCGGCCTTATCGGATGACGGCGTTTTTGCCGATCTCATCGACGCCTCGGCGCACATCGTCTTTCGCCTCGACCTGGCGCGCGGGCGCTTCACTGTGCTCAGCGCGCTGGCCGGGACTGTTACCGGGGTCGATCCCGGGCTCCTGCGCGAGCGGGGTTTAGCGCCGCTCCTTGCCGGCGCTACGCCGTGCCTGCAGCGCCGCGCTATCGCGCGCTTGCGCCGGGAACTGAGCCGTTCATGTCGTGAGTGCCCGGGAGGGGCTATCCGCCGCTCGGTCGACTTGCGCGTGCGCAATGCACGCGGCGAACTGCGCTGGTTCAGCAGTTCGATGACCGTGCTCGCCGCCGCCGACGGGACGCCGCTGGTGGCGAGCGGTATTGCCGTCGATATCAGCGAGCGCCGCGAGGGCGACGTAGCGTTGCGCGACCTGACCAAGCGCTATGTCACGCTGTTTGAAGGCGCGCAGGATGCGATCGTCGTCGCCGACGGCCATAGCGGTCTTCTTGTCGATGCCAACGTCGAGGCCGAGTTGCTGTTCGGTCGCCCGCACGAGGAAATCATCGGCATGCACCACGCCGGCCTGCATCCGGCGGACAAGGCCGCGCACTATCGGGCGCTGTTCGCCCGCTACTCAGGCAACAACTGCGACAATCTCGAGGAGGCCGAAATCGTCACCGCCGAGGGCGACGTGATCGACGTCGAGATCAGCGCCAACATGGTTGAGACGGCGAGCGGGCAGCGCCTCGTCCAACTCGTTTTTCGCGACATCCGCCGGCGCAAGCGCGACGAGATGGAACTGACCCGCGCCGCGCGCGTTTTCGAGAGCAGCCAGCAGGCGATCATGCTCTGCGACGCCGACTTCAAGATTGTTTCGGTCAACCCCGCCTTCATCGCGATGACCGGATACGCTGCTCACGAAGTGACCGGGCAGGGCTCGCGGCTGTTCGACTCGGGACGGCATCCGCCGGAGTTTTTCGCGGCCATTCGAAAGTCCCTCGCACATCACGACAAATGGGAAGGCGAGTTCTGGAACCGGCGCAAGAACGGCGATATTTTCCCGCTCTGGCTGACACTCAGCGTCTATCGTGACGCCGCCAACAAGGTGCAGAACTACGTCAACATCGCGACCGATATTTCGGAGCGCCTGGCGGCCCAGGAGCACATCCGGCAGCTCGCTTATTTTGACGCCCTGACGCGGCTGCCGAATCGGCGGCTGCTCCAGGACCGTGCCGAACAGACGCTGATCAGCGCAGAGCGCGAGGGTCGGCAGGCGGCCTTGCTTTTTGTCGATCTC
This sequence comes from Burkholderiales bacterium, assembly GCA_038248575.1. Classification (GTDB taxonomy): domain Bacteria; phylum Pseudomonadota; class Gammaproteobacteria; order Burkholderiales; family Rhodocyclaceae; genus Propionivibrio. The sequence continues at coordinate 5,829 of JBBRXI010000061.1, forward strand.
GACCACTTCAAAACGATCAACGATTCGCTCGGCCACTCGGCTGGCGACGCGTTGCTCTCCGAAATCGCGCGCCGCCTGCTCGGCTGCGTGCGGCGCATGGACACCGTCGCTCGCCTCGGTGGCGACGAATTCGTCGTCCTGCTCGACGACGCAACGCTCGACGGGACCGTCGAGGTGGCGCGCAAGGTGCTCGAAGTCGTGGCTCGTCCGTTCTGGATCGAGGCGCACGAACTTGGCGTGACGCCCTCGCTCGGCATCAGCATGTTTCCGCAGGACGGGCGCAACTTCGAGACGCTGCTCAAGCACGCCGATACCGCGATGTATCGCGCCAAGGAAGCGGGGCGCAACACCTATCAGTTTTTCGCCAGCGAAATGAACGTCGCCGCGTTCGAGCGGCTGGTCCTCGAGAACAGCTTGCGCCAGGGCCTCGAGCGCGGTGAATTCGTCGTCCACTACCAGCCGCAGATCAACGTCGCGAGCGGTCGTATCGTTGGCGCCGAGGCTCTGGTGCGCTGGAACCATCCGCAGATCGGCCTGGTGCTGCCGGCCAAATTCATTCCGGTCGCCGAGGCTTCCGGCCTCATCGTCCTCATCGGCGAATGGGTGCTGCGCGAGGCCTGTCGGCAAAACTGCCGGTGGCAACAGGCGGGCTTGCCACCGATCAGCGTTGCAGTCAATATCTCGTCGGTACAGTTTCGCGGCGGCCAGCTCGAAGACAGTGTGCGCCGGATCCTCGCCGAGACCGGACTGGCCGCCGAATTTCTCGAACTCGAACTCACCGAAGGCATCGTCATGGGCGGCGCCAACGAGACCGTCGACACCTTGCTGCGCCTCTCGGCGATGGGAATCAAGCTGTCCATCGACGACTTCGGCACCGGCTATTCGAGCCTCTCTTATCTCAAACGCTTTCCGATCGACAAGCTCAAGATCGACCAGTCGTTTGTCCGCGATATCGTCACCGACCCCGACGACTGGGCGATCGCCAGCGCCGTCATCAGCCTCGGGCACAGCCTGCGCCTGGGCGTGATCGCCGAGGGCGTCGAACACGCCGAGCAGCTCGAAATGCTCAGGAGGCAAGGCTGCGATGAGGTTCAGGGTTATCATTTCAGTGTTGCGTTGCCCGCCGAACAATTTGCCGAGCTTTTGGCGCAGCAAAAATTCTTCGTAAAGGACTGAGCATGGAAACGACCATCGTTACGATCGGCGGCATGAGTTGTCAGGGCTGCGTCAGGAACGTCAGCGGCGTGCTGCAGGCTTTGCCCGGTGTCGCGCGCGTCGAGGTTTCGCTCGAAGCCGGGCAGGCGACGATCGCCTATGATCCGGCGAAGGTCGAGCGCTCGCAGTTCGTCACGGCGATCGAGGGCGCCGGTTTCGACGTGACCTGATCCGGGCGAGACGGGTCTTCGCGCTGTCGCCGTTAACGCCTTAACCCCTCACATAGAAAAAATCATGCGCAAGAAATCAGACAGTCCGCCCCCGTCACCGGCCACACCGATCAAGCTCACGTCGCTCTCGCACGGCGGCGGCTGCGGCTGCAAGATCGCCCCGGGCGTGCTCGAAAAGATACTCGCCAAGAGCGGGCCGTCGATTATCCCCAAGCAGCTTCTTGTCGGTATCGAGACGAGCGATGACGCGGCGGTTTATCAGATCAACGCCGACCAGGCGATCGTCGCGACGACCGATTTTTTCATGCCGATCGTCGACGATCCTCACGACTTCGGGCGCATCGCCGCGACCAACGCAATTTCCGACGTCTATGCCATGGGCGGAACGCCGCTCTTCGCGCTGGCGCTCGTCGGCATGCCGGTCAATACCTTGCCGCTCGAGACCATCCGGTTGATCCTTGAAGGCGGTGAGTCGGTCTGCGCCAAAGCGGGAATTCCGATCGCCGGCGGACACACGATCGACTCCGTCGAACCGATCTACGGGCTCGTCGCCATCGGCCTCGTGCATCCGGGCAACGTTCGCCGCAACACCGGCGCCAAACCAGGCGACAAACTGATTCTCGGCAAGGGTCTCGGCGTTGGCCTGTACAGCGCGGCGTTCAAGAAGGGCCTGCTGGCGGCGCGCGACTATGAAGCGATGATCGCCTCGACGACGCAGCTCAACACACCCGGCCCGACGCTCGCCTGTCTTTCCGGCGTACACGCGATGACCGACGTCACCGGGTTTGGACTGCTCGGCCATCTTGTCGAGATATGCAAGGGCTCGGGCGTCACTGCGCTACTCGATTATTCGGCGTTGCCGGTACTGCCCAACGCGCTCGATTACGCCGCGCGTGGCTGCGTCACCGGCGCTTCCGCGCGCAACTGGACGGGCTACGGCGACAGCGTCGTGCTCGACAAGAAACGTTTCGGCGACCCTGAACGGGCCCTGCTCACCGACCCGCAAACGAGCGGCGGCCTGCTTGTTTCCTGTGCGCCAGAAATCGCCACGCAGGTCCTCTCGATCTTCCTGCAACAGGGTTTTGCGCACGCGGCGGTGATCGGCGAGATCGTCGAAGGCCCACCGCTCGTCAAGGTCGCCAGGCAGGAAAAACGCAAGAACGCCGCGTCCTGACAACCGACGCCGCGGCGAACTTCCGGCTCAGATCACGCCGGCGATCGGCTTGAGCGGCATGACCGCTATCGTTTTACCGGCGAGCCCAAAGGTGAAGAGCGGCGGCGGCGACGACGGGGATGTCTAGGCAATCGGGCCGTGCTTGGTCCGTCGCTACGATCGAATTCAGCTCATCACCTTGGGGTCGACGTTGATGCGCAGTGCGCCCCAATGCCGGCCGTGCACGCGGATCGGGACGCCGATTTCGGTCAGGATGCGGCCGGTGCCGGCGTGACGGTAGGTCTGGGCGACGAAGGGATCGCTGTTCTGCGCCGAGCGCATGCCAACCGGGTCGTTGAATATCCGCTTGTGCCGGCTGAACGCCAGATCCTTTTGCGCGTCGCCGGTCTGAATCGAGAACTTGCGACAATGCGTTGGCGCGTAACCTTGGGTATCGACGGCGATCAGCGAAAAGGCGCCGGGCAAGGTATCGAGTACGTCTTCGTAGAGAGTCTGCAGTTCGTTTTCGACGAGCTTGTCGTACGCCGTTTCGTATTTCGCCGGGCTGATATTGGCAATCGGCCGGTAGTTCTGGTCGAAGACATTGACGCCACGGTCGGCGTGTTGCTTGAGGATGTCCTGCGCCCGGTCGCGGTAGGCCTGACATTGACCAAGAATGCTCTCGAACTTGCCGGTGCCGAGCTTGAAGCGGGCGCCTGACGCCAATATCCCTTCGGTGCACAGCGTGAGCGTGTGTGAGCAGTCGCGCGAGACGCGCATGCCTTCGCCGACCGTGCGGCTCAAGGCGTCGATTTCCTCGACGTGAGACATGATGCCGCGATTGGCCGTTTCAAGCTGATGCATGGCGGTGGCGATGCCTTGCAATTCGCCGGTCGTCGCCGTGAAGTTGTCCACCATCGCGCTGAAGCTCAATGCGGCGCGTTCGACCGCAACGCGCGCGTTCTCGGTATCCGCGCTGACCTCGTGCGTAAGCGCCAGCGTGTTGTCGGCAAGGCCGGTCATTTCGCGCGTGCCTTCGGTAATCGTCGCCGCCGCGGTTTTGGTTCGCTCGGCGAGTTTGCGCACCTCGTCGGCGACAACGGCAAAGCCGCGTCCCTGTTCGCCGGCGCGCGCCGCCTCAATGGCGGCGTTGAGCGCCAGCAGATTGGTCTGGTCCGAGATGCCCTGGATCAGCTCGATCAGTCCCTTGATATCGTGAGCGTGGCGCGACAAGGACTCGACGGTAATGCGGAATTCCTGTTGGCGCTCGTTGATCGTTGCGATGCTGGCGACCAGCGCGTCGAGTTCGCGGCGCGAATGCTGCGCCTCGGCAAGGTGCCGGGCGGCACTCTGGTTCGAAGCCGCCGCGCGTTGCGCAACGTCGAGCGCGGTGACCGTTGCCGCCGAGCAGGCGACGCTGATTTCATGTGCGAGCTTCTCCTGCGCCTCGGCGCCGTTGGCTGCGGTAATGAGGTGTTGTGTGAGTTCGGCCGAACCCGAGGCGATGTTCACCGTCTGG
>JBBRXI010000062.1:0-9817 GCA_038248575.1 Burkholderiales bacterium
CCGAGCAGTCCGGCAGCGCTTTGTTCGCTCGCGCCGGCCAGCCGTTTGGCGAGGTGCGCCTGAAATTCGCGAAGACTTGCTTTCTTGGCCATCGGCTGTCGGCTGGGCGCTTAAAGGGCGGCAATCTTGGCCAAAAGCTCTTCACCCTTGATCGGTTTGGCCATGTAATCCTGCGCGCCCTGGCGCAGACCCCATATCTTGTCGGTTTCCTGGCCCTTGGACGTGCACATGATGACCGGAATTTGCTTGGTCTTATCGTCGCGCGTCAGCGTCCGCGTTGCCTGATAGCCGTTGAGGCCCGGCATCACGACGTCCATCAGGACGAGGTCGGGCAATTCGTTCTTGGCTTTTTCGATTCCTTCTTCGCCGCTCTCGGCGGTGATGACCTTGTAGCCGGCCTTGGTCAGCAGTTCGAGCAGAAAGTGGCGTTCGGTCGGCGAGTCATCGACGACGAGGATTTTTTTTATGGCCATGGCGTTGAAGTCCTGGTTTTGATGAATGCCGGATGGGTTCTCAGGCCGGGGCGCGCGCAAAAGTCGCCACCGCCTGCAACAGGCTATCTTTGGTGAATGGTTTGGTCAGGTACTGGTCGGAGCCGACCATGCGCCCGCGCGCCCGGTCGAACAGACCGTCCTTGGACGACAGCATGACCAGCGGCGTATTGCGGAAGCGCTGATTTTTCTTGATCAGCGCGCAAGTCTGATAGCCATCGAGGCGCGGCATCATGATGTCGCAAAAAATGACTGCGGGCTGGTGGTCGGCGATCTTCGCGAGCGCATCGAAACCGTCGTCAGCAAGAACCACCTGGCATCCGGCCTGGACGAGAAAAATCTCCGCACTGCGCCGGATGGTATTGCTGTCGTCGATGACCATTACTTTGATGCCACTCAGATTTGCAGCCTGGGTCAATTACCACCTCCACAGCGCCCTCGGTTCGCAGCCAGACGCCTCGCCATGGTACGCGCTGACGCGTTTTCGCCGTCACTATACATCAATGGTTCATAGTTGAACCATCTCGAAATCTTCCTTGCGCGCGCCGCATTCGGGACACACCCAGTTCATCGGAATGTCGGCCCAGCGCGTTCCGGCGGGAATCCCCTCGGTCGGAAGGCCTTCGGCTTCGTCATACAGGAAGCCGCAGGTCAGGCACATCCAGACGCGGTATTCGTCATCAGCAGTAGCATTCATGGCGCTTCCGGTATTTCAGGTAAAATCGGCGGCAGAGGCGCCGGCCGAGCGGTGCCAGGAGTGCGCGTAAGAGTGGCCAGAAGAGCGGTCAAGCGCCTTCGATTCTATCCAAACGCCCGCAACCCTGCCAAGTATTTATTTCCTCGCCACAGCCCGCCCTATGGAATCCTGCTCAACGCCCCTGTCGCCGCCGGTTGTCCTTTCTTTCGCGGCCAGTGACCCGTCCGGTGGCGCCGGAGTTCACGCCGACCTGATGACCCGGCCGGCGCTCGGCTGTGACGCGCTGTGGCAGAAGCTGGCTGCGGGTTTTCGTCCGGGAATGGGGCCGTTCATTCCCGACCGTTTTTTTCGTACCCGGCGCCGGGCCGAAAACAATGAGTGAAGAACAAGCCCTGCGGGCGCGTGCGCAGTTAAGTGCGCAGTTAAGTGGCCTCTACGCGATCACCCCCGACGGGCTCTCGCCAGAGACGCTCTACGCGGCGCTAGCCGCTGCCCTGGACGGCGGCGCGCGCGTCGTCCAGTACCGCGCGAAGCGCGGCGATCCGGGGCGGCGCGCCGCGGTCGCGTACCGGCTCGGCGCGTTCTGCCGCGCGGCCGGCGCGATCTTCATCGTCAATGACGACCTCGCGCTCGCGCTTGCCGTCGATGCCGACGGCGTGCACCTGGGCGGCGACGACGGCGACCTCGCGACGGCGCGGCGCCTGCTCGGCCCCGGCAAGTTGCTCGGCGCGTCGTGCTACGCCGACTTCGAACGGGCGCGCACGGCGGTTGCCGCCGGCGCCGACTACGTCGCTTTCGGCGCCGTCTATCCGTCGCTGACAAAACCGCACGCGCGCTGTGCGCCGCTTGCGCTGTTCTCCCGGTGCCGCGCCGAGCTTGGCGTTCCGACCTGCGCTATCGGCGGCATCAGGCTCGACAATGCGCCGCCCGTGCTCGCCGCGGGCGCCGACCTGCTGGCCGTGATCAGCGACCTTTATACGGCGCCCGATGTCGCCGCGCGGGCGCGCGCCTTTGCCGATCTGATCGAGGAGAACCACCGTGTCCGAGCCTAACAGCGAACTCTTCGAACGGGCCGTAGGATGCATTCCGGGCGGCGTCAATTCACCGGTACGCGCTTTTCGTTCGGTCGGCGGCACGCCGCGCTTCTTCAAGAGCGGCAGCGGCGCACGGGTGAGCGACGAGAGCGGCCAGCGTTATATCGATTACGTCGGCTCGTGGGGGCCGCTGATCGTCGGCCACGCGCATCCCGAGGTGATCCGCGCGGTGTGCGCGGCGGCGGCGCGCGGACTGTCGTTCGGCGCGCCGACCGCCGGCGAAGTCGAGATGGCCGAACTCCTTTGCCGCCTGCTGCCGTCGCTTGAGATGGTGCGCCTGGTGAGCTCGGGCACCGAGGCGACGATGAGCGCCATTCGCCTGGCGCGCGGCACCACCGGGCGCGACACGCTGATCAAGTTTGAAGGTTGCTATCACGGACACAGCGACAGCTTGCTGGTCAAGGCCGGCTCGGGCTTGCTGACCTTCGGCAATCCGAGTTCGGCCGGCGTCCCGGTCGATCTCGCGCGGCACACGCTGGTTCTCGATTACAACGACGTCGGTCAGCTCGAAACGGCTTTCGCCGAAATGGGCGAAAGCATCGCGACGGTGATCGTCGAGCCGGTCGTCGGCAATATGAACCTGATCGCGCCGCGGCGCGAATTTTTGCGCGCCATGCGCGCCCTGTGCACGCAGTACGGCACGGTGCTCATTTTCGACGAAGTGATGACCGGCTTTCGCGTCGGCGCGCAGGGCGCGCAAGGCCTCTACGGCGTCACCCCGGATCTCACGACGCTCGGCAAGGTGATCGGCGGCGGCCTGCCGGTCGCCGCCTTTGGCGGCAAGCGCGAGATCATGGAGAAGATCGCCCCGCTCGGCCCGGTCTACCAGGCCGGAACGCTGTCGGGAAATCCGGTGGCGGTCGCCGCGGGCCTCGCGACCTTGGCACTCGTCCAGGCGCCGGGGTTTTACGAAACGTTGACGCGCACCACCGCGGCTTTATGCAGCGGGCTCGTCGAGGCCGCGCAGAAACACGGCGTCGCCTTCAGCGCGCAGGCGGTCGGCGGGATGTTCGGACTCTACTTTCGCCCGGCGTGCCCGCAGACCTACGCCGAAGTGCTCGAATGCGACAAGGCTGCGTTCAACCGCTTCTTCCACGCCATGCTCGCCGCCGGCCACTACTTCGCGCCGTCGGCCTTCGAAGCCGGCTTCGTCTCGTCGGCGCACAGCGAAGCCGACATTGCCGAAACGGTCGCCGCGGCCGAACGGGTTTTCGCGGGCTGGTAGGCGAGGCGCTGTCGCAGCTCACGTCAACGTGAGCTGATTCTGAAAAGCTGGTTTCCGCGCCTGACGCGCGGGCACCCTTTCTTTTGTCTCGCCAAAGGAAAGGTGCAAAGAATAGGCGACCCCCGGGTCGGCGCCCGCTTGCGACTGGTCCCTTGTGCTACTCGTCTTGAGCGGGACTGCGCAACTCGGGCTTCGCCCTAGGGGCTTTAGCCCCGAGTTGCGCAGCCGCCCGGCTTGCCGAGTAGCGTGCCCCGGTGGAAACACCCTTGGGGTGCAGGGCAGCCGGCGGAGCCGGCCGCGTAACGCGGGGGTCGCCTTCTTCTTGGTACCTTCTTCTTGGCGAAACAAGAAGAAGGTACTCGCCGGTCAACGGCGAAACCCAGCGTTTCAGTAGCGGCTTACGTCGAGGTGAGCCGCTACCTCAGCCAGCCCTTCTTGCGGAAGAACCAGAAGGGGACGATGACCGAGACGAACATCAGCCCAAGCGAGAAGGGGTAGCCGTACTCCCAGCTGATCTCGGGGAACCAGCCCTTGAAGTTCATGCCATAAATGCTGGCGATCAAGGTTGGTGGTAGCAGGGCGACGGAGGCCACTGAGAAGATCTTGATGATCTTGTTCTGGTTGATGTTGATGAAACCGACGGTGGCGTCCATCAGGAAGTTGATCTTGCCGAAGAGAAAGGACGTGTGGCCGTCGAGCGACTCGATGTCGCGCAGGATCTGCCGCGCGTCCTCGAGTTGGTCGCTGTTGAGGAACTTGCCGCGCGTCAGGAAGGAGACGGCGCGCCGCGTGTCATGCACGTTGCGCCGGATGCGCCCGTTCAGGTCTTCCTCACGGGCGATGTCGGCGAGGATCTTGGCTGCCTCGGTGTCGGTAATTTCGGTGCCGAGCACGTGCCGGCTGACGTCTTCGAGCCCGGCGTAAATGTCCTCAAGCGCGTCGGCCGAGTACTCGGCGTCGGCGGCGTAGAGGTCGAGCAGGACGTCCTTGCCGTCGGTCACGTAGCCGGGCTGCGTGCGCGCGCGCAGGCGCTGCAGGCGGAACACCGGCAGTTCTTCGGTGCGCACGGTAAACAGGATGTCACGGTGCAGGATGAGCGCCACGGCGACGTTGCGCGAGCCCTCACGCGAGTCGAGCAGGAAGTCCGAGTGCAGGTGGATCTCGCCGTTGTCCTCGACGTAAAAGCGGGCGCTCGACTCGAGGTCGGTAAGCGTGCTCGGATTGGGCAGCTGGACGTCGAAAAAGCGCCCGACCCAGGCGCGAATCTCCGGCGTCGGTGCGACCAGGTCGACCCACATCGGCTTAAGGCACTTCAAGTCGTACGGCGTATTAACGGTAATCTGGCTCAGGCGCCCGTTGCGCAACTCGAAGGCGCTGACCGTCGTTTTCTCGTTGCGGTAGTGGCTGCCGCCGATGAGGTCCTGGCGCACTTCGTCGGAAAGGATCTCGAGAATCGACTCGCCGCGCTCTTCGCGCACCTCGTTCCAGACGCGCAGGCGATCTTCGGGATCAAGCGCCTCGATGATCCTGGCGATATCGGCGAGCGGGATGCGCTCGAGGAGCGTGCGCAATTCAGCCAGGTGCTGCGTGTCGGCGCTGTCTTCGGCCAGTTCATGGCGCGGCGCATCCTGGCGCTGCGCCGTATCGTCGACGAGCGTTTGCCTGGCGAGCAGTTCGTGCACACTGGCGAGGTGGTCCTTAATATTCTTTTCTTCGCTCATCGCTGTTCCCGTGCTGTGCTGCGTCACAGAGGGAGAAGTTTAGCACGCGCGCGCAAGGCCAGATCCCGCTTCGCGCGCGTGAGCATAAATTGACGGCTCGCTTGCAGCGCCGGGCCGATGCCGTTACGGGATCGCTGCCGATGGCATGCGGCCGAGAATGACCGCCGCCTTGTTGGCGAGGCCGGGCGCGTGGCGATTGCGGTCGTAATACCGCGGGCTGGGTACCATGCTGGCAAGGCGCGCCGCCTGTTCGGCTGACAGGCGCGCCGCGCTGATGCCAAAATAATACTGGGCCGCTGCCTCGGCGCCGAACACACCGTTACCCCATTCGATGACGTTGATATAGACCTCGAAAATCCTCTGCTTGCTCCACAGGGTCTCGATCATCACCGTGATCAGCGCTTCCTCGGCTTTCCGCCAGTGCGTCTTGGCCGGCGTCAGGAGCAGGTTCTTGGCCAGTTGCTGTGTGATCGTCGATCCGCCGGCAACGATCTTTCCGCGTTGCTTGTTCTTTTGCATCGCCCGCTGGATGCCGTCCCAGTCGAAGCCGTCGTGGTGCACGAAACTATCGTCTTCGGATGCGATCAGCGCGCGCTTGAGGTGGTTCGAGATCTGCGCATAGCCGAGCCAATGTTTCCTGAGCTCTGCCTTGTCGTCCTTGACGCGCAGTTCGGCGAGGCGGATTTGCATGAAGCGCGTGGTGTCCGGGTTGACCCATTTCCACCACAGCACCCAGCCGAACAGCCAAAACTGGTAGAGCAGGAAAAGCGCAATCAGCGCAAGCAGCAGGCGTTTCACCCAGCGCGCCAAGAGCGGCAGCGCGGGCGTCGCTGTCATGCCTCACGCAACATGGCGATGACCGGCGCGCAGTCGGGCCGCTGCCCGCGCCAGACGGCGAACGCTTCGGCCGCCTGCTCGACGAGCATGCCCAGACCGTCGGCAAAAATAGCGCCATGGCGGCGCGCAAAGCGTTCCCAGGGCGTATCGCGCTGCCCGTACATCATATTGTAAGCCAGGCTGCCGGGCGCGAAAATACGCTCTGGCAAAGGTGGCATCGTGCCGTGCAGGCTTGCTGAGGTGGCGTTGATGACCATGTCGAACGACTGTCCGGAAAGTTCGGCGTAGCTGCTCGCCGCGAGCGGACCGAGATGGGCGAAACGCGCGACGAGCGCGGCGGTTTTTGCCGGCGTGCGGTTGGCAACGAGCAGCGACGCCGGCTGCGCCTCGAGCAGCGGGCCGATGACGCCGCGCGCGGCGCCGCCGGCACCGAGCAAAAGAACGCGCTGTCCGGCGACCGGGCAGCCGAGGTTTACGGTGATGTCGCGCATGATACCGACGCCGTCGGTGTTGTCGCCGAGAATTCCGTCGTCCGAGAAAACCAGCGTATTGACCGCACCGCCCAGCTCGGCGCGCGGCGTCAGCCGGTCGGCAAGACGAAATGCCTCTTCCTTGAACGGCTGGGTGACATTGGCGCCACGCCCGCCGGCGGTGACGAAGCGGCGCACGCTCGCGACAAAACCGTCCAGTGGCGCGAGCGTCGCTTCGTAACGCATGTCCTGCTGCGTCTGGCGGGCGAAGGCGGCGTGAATCAGCGGCGATTTGCTGTGCCCGATGGGATTACCGAAAACGCAGTAGTGGTCAGTCATTCATTTCCATTTCAGCGTGCGCGTTGGCGCGAGAATCAGCGTACTTTCGTCTCGAGCTGGTTGCCGCTCGTGAAGTTCCACGTGCGGGTGATTTCAAGGATGTCGGTGTCGCGCCGGATATCGGCCGGAAATGGCGCGTAGGGCGAACCCATCCGCACGATGCGGCGCGCCGCCTCGTCGAGTATCTTGTGGCCCGACGAGCGGTTAATCTCGACGCCATCGATCTCCCCGTCGCTCTTGATCCGTACCGAGAGCATCAGGGACCCGTAGAGCTTGCCCCTGGCCGCTTGGGGATAATTGAGCGTGCCGATGCGCTCGACCTTCTGTCGCCAGTCTTCCATGTACTGCGCGAAGCGGTACTCTTCGGCGCGCGTGCCGAGGTTCTTGACGCGCGGCCGCTTGTTGTACTCCTCGGTGTCGCGGGCGATTTCTCCCTCGAGGCGCGCCATTTCGAGCGCGTTGCGCGCGAGGTCGCGGCCACTCGGCATCGGCGCCGGATCGGCTTGCGTTTCCTTCTCGTTTCTGGCGGCCGCTGCCGCGCCGCTGCGCGTCAGCGCGAGCAGCCTTTCCTGCAGCGCTTCGAGTTCCTTGACGCGCATTTGCGCCTGATCGAGCTCGCTACCGCTCTGCGGCTTGACCGCGGGTGGCAGCGGCGTGCGCGCGCGTAGGTTTTTCTCGCTATTGCCGCCGCCGTCGAGGTTGGCCTGGGCCAGCGCCTGGGCGTTTACCGGTTTGCGCGCCGACTTGCTATTGACGAGGATGATATCGAGTGCGTTTTCCTTGAAGGCGCGCGCTGCGTCGGGAAACTGGAAATGCAGCGAAAGCAGGGCGGCGTGCAGCAACAGCGACGCGCCGAGGGCAATCGAGAGATTGCGCCCGGCGGCCGGTACCGCCGACACCGCCGCTACCCGCCGCCGGGCAGGCAGCGCCGGCTTCACCTTAGACGATCGCCTGCGCAAGGTCGTCTCAGAAAGCTTCGCTGCGGGCGGGGACCAGATCAAGCGTTTCAAGGTAACGGCAGGAGAGTTCCAGCGTCAGGTAATCGATCGACTCGATGGCCAGCAGGATGCGCTGCCCGGCCTTGAGTTCGGGCGCCGAGGCGACGCGCTGGACGATGGGCAGTTCGTCGAGCTTGGCGAGGTCATCACGGCGCAGCGTCGCGCCCAGGCGCAACACATTGTGCTGGCGCAACCAGCGCAAGCACCAGTAGCGCTCCATGCCGCGCTGGAATTCGGCGTAGGCGGCGTAGCGCAGCTCGAAGTCGCCGAGCGCGGCGAACAGGGCATCCGATTTGGCGTTGAAAGGCGGCTTGTCGCCGGCAAGGCAGGCGATCAGCTGCCACTGGTTCACGAGATCGACGTAGCGGCGCAGCGGTGACGACGACCAGGCGTACTGGGCGACGCCGAGCCCTTCGTGCGGCAGCGGCGAGGTCGTCATGCGCACCTTGCCGGCCGACTGCGCGCGGTAGATCGCCGCGACACCTTGCTCGGCAAGCAGGCCGCCCCAGGTGCTGTTGGCAACGATCATCAGCTCGGCGACGAGCTTGTCGAGCGGGCTGCCGCGCCGGCGTTCGGAGATCTCGACAAGGCAATGCTCGGCGTCGTTGAGGTCGCCTTCGATGACAAAGTTGTAATCGTTGTTGCCTTGCATTGCCGACGGCTTGCCGCGCCGACCTTCGCAGGCGGTGGCCAGTTGCCAGAGCGTTGTCAGTTCGGCGGCGAACGGGAAGTCCATCAGTCCGCTGGCCAGCGTCGCTTCGTTGAACAGCGGCTCGACGTCGTGGTGGCGCAGGTTGGCGGCGATCCTGACCATCTCGATGCGCGATTCGCTCGTCGTGATCTCGAACTCGGGACTCACCGTCAGGTAGAGCGAGAGCGCCGGGCAACTTCTCCCAGCGGCGAGCGTGAAATTCTCGACAGCCGCTGCGGGCAGCATGGTGATCTTTTGCCCCGGCATATAGACGGTGGACAACCGTTCGCGCGCCATTTCGGCGAGCGCCGAGCCGGGCGCGATGGCGAGCCCCGGCGCGGCGATATGGATGCCGACGCGCCAGCCGACGCCAGGCAACACTTGCAGCGAAAACGCGTCGTCGATCTCGGTCGTCGCCGCGTCGTCGATCGAAAAGGCCGACACCTCGGCGCAGGGCAGGCCGCTCGGCAGTGGCGGCAGCGCACACGACGGGAAATCAGTACCGCGCGGAAAGTACTCGAGCAGAAAGCGTTGCCGGTGGTACTCGTGCTTGGAGGGAATCGCGCCGCATTTTTCGAGCAGATGCGCTGGCGACAGCCCGGTCTGTGCGCACGCCGCTTCGAGCGCTTTCGTTTCGAAGCGGTTGCGGTCGGGCTTGTAGAGCAGTTGATTCATGAGCTGCGGCGAGGCGAATTCGCCCGGCAACTGAAAGGCTTTGAGTTCGTCGACGATGCGCGCGATGGCAAGCGCCTGCTGACGCTTCTTTTCGACACCGGCGAGCGCTGCGGCGAGAATTTCGGCCGGCGCCTTGCGAAAACGTCCTCGGCTCTTGCGATGGAAATAGACCGGCGCGGCGTGCAGCGCGAGGAGCAGCGCCGCGGCTTCGACGGCGCTCGCCTGGCGTCCGCCGCCGCCAAAATAATCGTCGGCAAAATCGGTAAACGAAAACTCGCCGTCGCCCGCGCATTCCCAGACAAACTCGGTATCGATTTCGGCGGCCATGGCGTTGGCGTGGGCGAGCAACTCGCCCGGCGCCGGCTCTTGGAAACGTAACAGGACGTTGGCGGACTTGATCTTGGCGCGCTTGCCGGAGGCCGTCTCGACCTGCAATGAGGACTCGTTGTCGGTCAGGACGGTGGCGGTTTTGAAGGCGCCGTCTTCTTCGTAGAGAACATGCATCGGCCGGATTATAACCCGCAGTATTCAAGCAGTTGCGGCATGATCTCGGCAAAGCGCGTGAAGCTGTGGTCGCCG
>JBBRXI010000063.1:0-9790 GCA_038248575.1 Burkholderiales bacterium
ATCGCGATCGGCAGCGCGCCCATCAGCGCGGCCATCGTCGTCATCATGATCGGGCGAAAACGGATCAGGCAGGCCTCAATAATCGCTTGACGCGCCGGGATATTCTCGCTGCGCTGCCGATCGAGCGCGAAGTCGATCATCATGATCGCGTTTTTCTTGACGATGCCGATCAGCATGATGATGCCGACGAAGGCGTAAAGACTTAAGTCGACGCGGAAAATGAAGAGCGTGATCAGCGCGCCGAGCGCAGCCGACGGCAGACCCGAGAGGATGGTCAGCGGGTGGATGAAACTCTCGTAGAGAATGCCGAGCACGAGGTAGACGACGAGAACGGCGATCACGAGCAGGATGCCGAGGCCTTGCAGCGACGACTGAAAGGCCTGCGCCGTGCCTTGCAGGCTGGTATTGAGCGAGGCCGGTATGCGCATTTCGCGTTCGAGCGCCTTGATGCGGTCGACGGCGTCACCGAGCGAGACGCCGGGCAGCAGGTTAAAGGAGATTGTCACCGACGGCAACTGACCCTGGTGGCTCACGGTCAGCGCCTGCGTCGATTGCCTGACGCGCGTCACCGTGTCGAGCGGAATCAGCTTGCCGCCCGCAGCACGCACGTAAAGGCGCGAGAGTGCTGCGGGCTCCATCTGGAATTGCGGCGCGACTTCAAGGATCACCTGATACTGGTTCGACGCGCCGTAGATCGTCGAAATCTGGCGTGCCGAAAAAGCGCTTTGCAAGGCGTCCTCAATCTGGCCGAAGGAGAGGCCGAGCGTGGCGATCTTGTCGCGGTCGATGTCGAGCGTGACCACCGGCGAGAGGTTGTTGAGGTTGCTCGTCGCGTCGATGAAGCCCGGCAGTTGGCGGATGCGTCCGAGCAGGGTGTCGGTCCACTGGTAGAGTTCGGAGAGGTCGGTACTTTGCAGCGTGTACTGATACTGCGCTGAGGTCACCTGGCCGCCGATGCTGATCGCCGGCGGATTGCGCATGTACACCTTGATGCCGGGCACCGCGGCGAGTTGCGGACGCAGTTGCTGGATGATTTCGTCGGCCGACAGCGTGCGTTCGTCGCGTGGCTTGAGGATCATGTTGAGAAAGCCGGTGTTCGACGTCGGCCGCGCGCCGCCGGCGCCGACGCTCGACATGAACGAGCGGATATTCGGGTTGGCGGCGATGACCGCCGCGACTGCGCGCTGGTGTTCGACCATCGAGGCGAACGAGGCGTCCTGGGCGCCCTCCGTGACCGCCGTGATCTGCCCGCTGTCGCCGCTCGGAATGAAGTCTTTCGGGACCTGGGTGAAAAAGAATGCGGTGAGCACGAAGGTCGCCGCGAAGACGAGCAGGATCATTCGCGGGTGCGTCATGGCCAGCGTCAGCGTGCGCTTGTAGGCGGCGAGCAGCGCCGCAAAAAAGCGCTCGAAGGCGCGGAAGACGCGCCCGTGTTCTTCGCGCTCGGTGTGCTTGAGATAACGGCTGCAGAGCATCGGCGTCAGCGTCAGCGAGACGATGCCGGAAACCAGGATCGCGGCGCAGATGGTCACCGCAAACTCGTGCAGCAGGCGGCCGACGATGCCGCTCATGAAGAGCACCGGAATGAACACCGCGACCAGCGACATGGTCATCGAGACGATGGTAAAGGCAATCTCGCGCGAGCCCTTGATCGCCGCCTGCAAGGGCGTTTCGCCGAGCTCGATGTGGCGGACGATATTTTCGAGCATGACGATGGCGTCATCGACGACAAAACCCACCGACAGCGTCAGCGCGAGCAGCGACAGGTTGTCGAGGCTGTAACCGAGCAGGTGCATGACGGCGAAGGTGCCGATCACCGAAATCGGCAGCGCCAGCGCCGGGATCGCCGTCGCCGAGAGATTGCGCAGGAAGAGCAGGATGACGAGGATGACCAGGAAGCCGGCGAGGACCAGCGTGAACTGCACGTCGTCGATCGCCTCGCTGATCGAAATGCTGCGATCGTAGAGCGTGGTCAGTTCGATCGCTGCCGGCAGCTTGGCCTGGAAGCTCGGCAGGATGCGCTTGATCGAATTGACCGTCTCGATGGTGTTGGCGCCCGGCTGGCGCTGGACGGCGAGAACGATCGCCCGCTTATCGACGTTCCAGGCGGCGACGCGCTTGTTCTCGACGCCGTCGATCGCGTTCGCCACTTCCTCAAGGCGGACCGGGGCGCCGTTACGCCAGGCGACGATTAGCGGGCGGTAGGCGGCGGCGCTCGTCAACTGCCCGTTGTCCTTGATCGCGAACGCCTGGCGCGCGCCGTCGATCAGTCCGACCGGCTGGTTGACGTTGGCCTGTGCCACCGCCTGCTGCAGCTCGTCGATGCCCATGCCGCGCGCCGCCAGCTGATCCGGATTGGCCTGGATACGCACGGCGTATTTCTGCGAACCGAAGATTTGCACCTGGGCGACGCCGCTGATCGTCGAGATGCGCTGCGCGAGCTGCGTCTCGGCGTATTCGTTGATCACCGGCAGCGGCAGCGTCGGAGAGGTCAGGGCGATGTAGAAGATCGCCGAATCGGCGGGGTTAACCTTGCGAAAGGAGGGCGGCGTCGGCATCGAGGGCGGCAGCCTGCGCTGCGCCGCGGCGATCGCCGACTGGACGTCCTGCGCGGCGGCGTCGATGTTCCGGTCGAGCGAGAACTGCAGGGTGATCGCCGTTGTACCCTGGGCGCTCGTCGAATTCATCGAGTCGAGGCCGGCAATCGTCGAGAACTGGCCTTCGAGCGGCGTCGCGACCGCGGCCGCCATCGTTTCGGGTGACGCGCCGGGCAGGCTGGCGGTAACCACGATCGTCGGAAAGTCGACGCTCGGCAGTTCGGAGACCGGCAGCGCGCGATAGGCGATGATCCCGAAAATGACGAACGCCGCCATCAGCAGCGTCGTCATCACCGGCCGGCGGATACACAGTCCTGGCAGATTCACGGGCCACCCTGGCGAGCGGCTGAGGCCGGCGCGACGGAGCCGGCGTTCTCGCCGCCGGGCGGGCTACCGGCCTTGTCCTTGTCGCCCGCGGCGCTCGCGCGCGGCTTGACCCTGGCGCCCGGCGTGAGGCGCAGCTGACCGTCGGTGACGACCGTCTCGCCGCTGTTCAAGCCCTTGGCGATCGCCGTCACGCCGCGGTCGGTGGCGGCCGTCTCGATCTGGCGCATGTCGACCGTCGAGTCGGCCTTGACGACGTAAATGAAGTTGCCTTCGGCGCCCTGCTGGACGGCTTCGTTGGGCACCGTCACAGCGCCGCGCAGCGTATCGAGCAGCAGCGTGACCTTGAGGAACTGGCCGGGGGTAAACGTCTGGCCGTCGTTGGCCAGGCGCGCCTTCATCAGGATCGTCCCGGTCGTGCTGTCGACGGCGTTGTCGAGAAAATGCACCTCGCCGCGGGCACTCTGCGACGTCTCCCCCGGCAGGCTGACCTCAACACTCAGCGGGGCCGACTTGCTCGCTCCGGCGGCCATCGCGGCACGCAGGCGCGGCAGGTGCCTTTCCGGGACAGAGAAAGTGACGAGCAGCGGGCGCACGCGATTGACGACGGCCAGCGTCGTGTCGTTGACCTTGACCGACGAGCCGGGGAAAACGAGGCGAGCGCCGACGACGCCGGAAATCGGCGCGCGGATCGTCGCATAGGAGAGCTGCAGGCGCGCAAGTTCGCCCGCCGCCCGGCTGGCACGCAGATTGGCGGTGGCGGCCGCTTCGTTGGTGCGCACGTCATTGACCTTTTCCTCGGAAACGAAATTGCGCTCCTTGAGCGCCGTATAGCGCGCCGTGTCCGACCGGCTCTTGGCGATCAGCGCCTCGTCGCGCGCCGTAGCGGCGCTGGCCTGCTGCAGCCGCGCGGCAAAGTCGGTCGGGTCGAGGCGGATGAGGATCTCGCCCTGCTTGACCTGCTGGCCTTCGGTAAACAGCACCGCCGCGACCTGGCCGTCGACGCGCGCCTTGACGGCGACGCTCTCGTAGGCTTCGCCGCGTCCGACGACCTGCAGCGTCACCGGAATGTCGCGCTCGAGCGCCGTCGCCGTGGTCACCGGAACCGGTGGTGCTTCAGGCTTTTTTTTCGGCTTGTCGTTGGAGCAGGCGTTGAGAACAAGCACGCCGATCAGCAGCACGACGACTTGCGTCGCGCGTCGCGTGGCGTTCACGGCAGCAGGCTTTCGAGGGCGTAGAGTTCTTCGACCGTTTCGCGGCGGCGAATGAGGTACGCGTTTTCCCCGTCGACCATCACTTCGGCAGCGCGTGGCCGCGTATTGTAATTGGAGCTCATGACCATCCCGTAGGCGCCGGCCGACATGACGGCGAGCAGATCGCCAGGCGCCAGCGTCAGCATCCGCTGGTGGCCGAGAAAGTCGCCTGACTCGCAGATCGGACCGACGATGTCCCACTCGCTCGGCGCGCCGGCGCGCGGCGTCACCGGGACGATATCGTGCCAGGCGTCGTAGAGCGCTGGTCGCGCCAGGTCGTTCATCGCCGCGTCGACGATGGCAAAATTCTTGACCGCGCCGGGCTTCAGGTATTCGACGCGGGTGAGCAGGACGCCGGCGTTGCCGACCAGGCGCCGCCCGGGCTCGAGCAGGATCTTGAGCCGGCGTTCCTTGAGTTCGCGCAGCATCGGTTCGAGATAGGACTTGACGCTCGGTTCGGCTTCGTCCTTGTAGCGGATGCCGAGGCCACCGCCGAGATCGATGTGCTGCAGAGCGATGCCTTTGGCGGCGAGCTGATCGATCAGTTGTAGCAGTTTGTCGAGCGCTTCGGCAAAAGGCGCGGGGTCGAGGAGTTGCGAGCCGATGTGGCAGTCGATGCCCACAATCTCGAGATGGCCGAGCCGGCTGGCGTGCTCGTAGAGCGCCAGCGCCTCTTCATAGGCGACGCCGAATTTGTTGCTTTTGAGGCCCGTCGAAATATACGGATGCGTTTTGGCGTCGACGTTCGGGTTCACGCGCAGGCTGATCGCCGCCTTCTTGTCGAGGCTGGCGGCAACGTCGTTGAGTCGTTCGAGTTCGGGCGCCGATTCGACGTTGAAACAGAGGATGCCGGTTTCAAGCGCGAAGGCCATGTCGCCGGCCGACTTGCCGACGCCCGAGAAGACGATTTTTTTCGGATCGGCGCCGGCCGCCAGCGCGCGTTTGAGTTCGCCCTGCGAGACGATGTCAAAACCGGCGCCGCAGCGGGCGAAGAGCCCGAGGACGGCAAGATTGGAGTTGGCCTTGACGGCGTAGCAGACGAGTGAGTCGACGCCTGCGAGCTCGGCGTGGAACTCGGCGAGCGCCGCTTCGAGCGCGGCGCGCGAGTAGACATAGCACGGCGTCCCGAAACGTTCGGCGAGCCAGGGCAAGGCAACGGATTCGCAGTGGATCTGTCCATCCTGCAAGGTGAAGGCGTTCATCGGGCAGGCTCTTTCGCCGTGTTAAGATCGCTTGCCGCGGGCGGGTTCGGAGCCGCCGGAGCGCTGGCCGGCGGCCTGAGTTTTGGCGGTGGAAGCGTCAGCGAGCCGCGCGTTCCGCAGGCGCCCAGAGCGAGCGTGCACAGCACGAGGAACAGGGTCAGATGGCGGCGCATGAGGAGTACCAGAAAATGGGAAATGTTAGCACAGATGAACGATAGCGAATTCGCTCTGCTCGCCGACGCCGCCTTGCAGCGCATAGAGGCCGGCCTCGAAGCTGCCGGCGCCGATGTGGACTTCGCCATGGTCGCTTCGGGCGTCCTCGAAATCGAATTTTCCGAGCGCAGCAAGATCATCGTGAACCGCCATGCAGCGGCCAAAGAAATCTGGGTCGCGGCGCGCTCGGGCGGTTTTCACTTCCGCTGGGACGGCAAGGTTTGGCGCGACACGCGTGACGGCGGCGAACTTTTTGCCGCGCTTTCGGCGCTCGTTTCGGCACAGGCCGGCGAGCGCATCGAGCTGGAAACCCCCCCCTGAGGTTTTCAGCAGGCTAAGGCAGCAGGATCGTCGAGCCGGTCGTCTTGCGCGCTTCGAGGTCGCGATGTGCGCTCGCCGCGTCGGACAGCGCGTAGCTCTGGTTGATGGCAATCTTCACTTTTCCCGCAACGACGACGGCGAACAGTTCGTTGGCCAGCGCCAGCAGGTCGTCGCGTTTTGCGCTGTAGTGCGCGAGTGTCGGCCGGGTCAGGAAGAGCGAGCCCTTTTGCGCCAGCAGCAGCGGGTTAAAGGGGGCGACCGGACCCGAGGCGTTGCCGAAGCTGACCATCATCCCGCGCGCGCGCAGGCTGTCGATCGAGCCGGCGAAGGTATCCTTGCCGACGCCGTCGTAGACCACCGCGACGCCTTCGCCGGCGGTCAGTTCGCGGACGCGCTTGGCGACGTCCTCGCGCGTGTAAAAAATGACGTGATCGCAGCCGTTCTGGCGGGCGAGCTCGCCCTTGGCTTGGCTCGACACGGTACCGATCACCGTCGCGCCGAGCGCTTTCGCCCATTGGCAGGCGATCAGCCCGACGCCGCCGGCCGCGGCGTGGATCAGCACCGTCTCGCCGGCCATCACGCGATAGGTGTGGCGCAGCAGGTAGGCACTGGTAAGTCCCTGCAGCATCATCGCCGCCGCGCTGCGCGTGCTGATCGCATCGGGCAGCTCGACGAGCAGTTGCGCCGGCAGGCAGCGGACCTCGCTGTAGGCGCCGACCGCTCCGCCGGCGTAAGCGACGCGGTCGCCGGGCTTGATCTCGCTGACGCCGGAGCCGACCGCTTCGACGATGCCGGCCGCTTCAGTGCCGAGTCCGGATGGCAAAGGCAGCGGGTAAAGACCGCCGCGATGGTAGGTGTCGATGTAGTTGAGGCCGACCGCCTCGTGGCGCACGCGCGCTTCGCCGGGGCCCGGGTCGCCGACCGCAACGTCCTCCCAGCGCAGGACTTCGGGACCGCCGGTTTGATGGAAGCGAATCGCAAAAGGCATGCTGTCTCTCCTCGGGAAGGGCTTGCATCGGGCCGGCTAGCCTAGCGCGTGCGCGCCGGCGAGGCAAGTTAAGCTACATGATTCAGGCCGTGAGTATGCCAAGGGTACTAATACTTGGCGAGCGTACTATCAACTCTTTGAGTGCTAAACCAGATGATTCCGGCCGTTGTTGCGCCTATGTGGCCGTCATCTGCGACGAAATAGTGAGTATCTTTCGTATATCAGGCACCAGTTCAAGTCCCAGACCTGGTCCTGGCGGCACCGTGATATAGCCATTTTTTATTTCGGGCAGGGCGGTCACCACGTCCTTGTACCACCCGTTATAGAACGCTCTGACGGACTCTTGTACGAGTGCGTTGGGGGCGTTCAGTGACAGATGCGTCGATGCGGTCAACACGACTGGACCTGTGCAGTCGTGCGGTGCTACAGGCAGATGCCAGGCCTCTGCCATGGAGGCAATTTTTCGAGCCTCCGACAGGCCGCCACACCACGAGATATCCAGCATCACTACACCCACCGAGTCGGTTAGCAGCAAGTCAAGAAAGCCGCTACGACCCGCCAAGGTCTCAGATGCACACAGGGGCGCTTTACTCCGCTCTGAATAACGCTTGAATGTGGCAAAACTATCCATTTTCATTGGATCTTCATGCCAGAAGGTGTCGAACTCAGCCAAGGCTTGCGCAAGTTGAATCGCTGGCGGCAGTGTCCACAGCGAATGGAACTCGACCATGATGTCCATCTTGTCGCCCACGGCCTTTCGAATTTTTCTGAAAGGCTCCAAACCCGTTTGCATATCGGGTCGCGAAATGTAGAGTCCATCGCTCGCTTCTGCATAGGGATCGAAGGGCCAGATCTTCATAGCGGTGATGCCGGATTCCAACAAATCTAGTGCCAGTTCGTCGGCACAATTTAGAAAGCTGTTGAGATCGTCGTATTGACCTGATCCACTCGCCTGAAGGCCCCAGTTCTTAACAGATTGTTGTTGGGCAGTACGCACGTAGTTGCTACCCGCACAGGTGTTATAGGTTCGGATGCTGTCGCGGCATTTGCCCCCCAGAAGTTGGTAAATGGGTTGCCTCGTGGATTTGCCAAAAATATCCCACAAGGCAATGTCAATTGCCGAGTTGCCACGCATCTCAGCACCGGAACTGCTAAACCCGAGATAGCCAACCAAGTCTTTGGAAATTCTGTCTATTGCGAGGGGGTCTTTGCCCAACAGACGATGTGCCGCCCATTCATGGATATAGGCCTCCGCGGAAGCAGCGCCAAAAAATGTCTCTCCTAAACCCGTGATGCCCTCATCGGTGTGGATGAGCACCCACAATACATTGGGGTGCTCTTTGGGCCGCAAAGTCTCAATGCCGGTTATTTTCATATGTGCTCTTTATGAATCGTTAATTTTTCAGCGAGGCCCTGTATAGCGGCATTCATAGCCTTTCGCTTGCATGCATTGGCCCCACTTACTATCCAATCTGCCAATTGCAGCGCCATTGTTCGGATCCTCAGGGTGCCTTTCGGCTTCTATTTCTGTCGGCTTGTATGGTACTTCTTTCTCACTCTTGCTTAAAAGGCTCAGCCATTTCTTTTCGAAGCATGTTCAGAAAGTCCTCGTTAGGCTCGTTGGCGGCGCCGGAAGGAAGGCCGTTAATAGCTCCGGAGCCGGCACCAAGCGCACGTGCTTTAGCAACCATGCGCCAAGCCTCGCTGTATTGGCCTCGCGTATAGTAGGCCGTGAGCTGTAGATGTATCGCTTATCTGGCTCGACTTCGTCCGCCTTCTGGTAGAGGCTTTCTGAACGAGCTATCAATTCAGCCCTCGCTTCAGCCGACAACGTTTGATCGCTAATTGCACCGCCGGTTTGATGGAAGCGAATGGCCATAGGCATGCTGTTTCTCCTTGGCAAAGGTCGGTGTGAACGGGCCCTCCTAGCCTAGCGCGGGCGCACCGGCGAGGCAAGCTGGCAGGGCCGGGCGGGCCAAGAGGGGCGTCGCGCCCGCATCGCCGTCGCTTCGCGCCCTGTGCGCTGGGCCGAGCACAGGCCGTCAGGCGCGCTCGGAACGATTTGTCGCACCAGGCGTTAGAATGCTCGTCTGACTGACGCGATGCCAGCGCGATGCCTCCAGCCCAACCAAACGTCGAAGCCGTCTTAACCCGGAAAAAAGCGCCGCTGGCGACCGCGCTGCCGGCTTACCTGTGCATCGCCTACACCCTGCTGATCGTCTATGCCAGCCTGCATCCCTTCTCCGGCTGGCTCGACCCCGGCCTGCCGACGCTGACCTTTCTCGACGCCGGCTGGCCGCGCTACTGGACCGTCTTCGACCTCGCGGTCAATGTGCTGGCCTACCTGCCGCTCGGTTTCCTGCTGACACTGAGCCTGCGTCGTGGTGCGGGCCGCTGGCTGGCGGCGGGTGCCGCGCTGCTTGGTGGCGCTCTGCTCGGCCTTGGCCTCGAATGCATCCAGACCTGGTTGCCGGCGCGCGTGCCGTCGAATATCGATCTCGCCTGCAATACCCTCGGTAGCGCGCTCGGAGCCCTGCTCGCGCTCCGACACGACGCCAGTCTGTTCGCTAAAATCGCCCGCCTGCAACGCTTTCTGCTGGCGCCCGAGCCGCACGCCGAATTCGGGCTGGTGGTGATCGGCCTGTGGCTGCTGCTGCAGCTGTCGCCCGAAACGCTGCTCTTCGGCTCGGGCGACCTGCGCCAATTGCTCGGCCTTGCACGGGGCGTGCCCTACGCGGCGCAATCCTTTTTCGTGATAGAAACCGGCATCACGGTGTGCAATATGATCGGCGTCGGTCTGCTGGCGCGCACCCTGATGGCCAACCGCGGATCGCCGACGGCCGTGCTGGCGACTCTCTTTGTCGTCGCGCTGATCGTCCGCACGCTCGCTGC
>JBBRXI010000064.1:0-9745 GCA_038248575.1 Burkholderiales bacterium
CCGGCCATCCCGTACACACCCGCGTCGCCCGAAGATATGATCGCCACCTTTTTGCCCAGACGGGCGCGATCAAGCGCTTCGATGGCGCGATCGAGCTCCTCGGTCATCGCCTTCTTGACGACTTCCTTGCCGTCGAGCAGATCGGCGATCAGGCGGATATAGGTGGCATAGCCGATGACGCAATCGGCTTCGGCGATCGCCGCCCGCGCGCGCGCCGTCATGTGCTCCGGGCTACCCGGGCCGAGGCCGACGAGCATGATTTTTCCGGTTTTCGCGGAGCTGGTTGAAGTCGTCATTGGGGGATCCTTGCGATGGAGACGGTGGCGTTGCGGCCGTCCGGGCCGCGTGCCTTGTGTTTTTCGATGAGTAACGCGCTGCCGCCGCCGACGAGCAGCGCTGCGGCTTCGGAGACCGACGGCGTGCCGGTGTACTTGCGCACAGTTTCGGAGGGGTTGGGGACGGCCACCGCGGCGAGTTCGGGCGGTGAATAGAAGCGGATCGTCCAGCCGTGTTGGGCGGCAAAGTGCAGCAAACCGTCTTCGTCGGCCTTGAGGTCGATCGAGGCGACGGCATGCACGTCGGCCAGCGTCGCGCCACAGTCCGCCAGCGCCTCGGTCACCGCACGGGCGATGGTCGTCGCCGGCGTACCGCGATCGCAACCGAGACCGAGGGCGATTTTCATGGCGCGCCCGCCGGGCGATAGGTGACGCAGCGACCGGCAAATAGGGGGGCCAGTGCGGCCGGCATTGCGCGCGCGCTGATCCACAGCGTCGCCTTGAATTGATCGGCGGCGACGTCCTCAAGGCGCGCGAAGCGAATCAGGTTGGCAGGCACGGGGCCGCTGCGGCCGTTGGCGTGATTGACCCACCAGTCGGCACTGCCCGCTTCCTGAACCAACGCCACGGGTTCGTCATTGACTACCGCCGCGCTGCAATTGACGACTTCCGCGTGCGACGCGACGAGGGTCCAGCCGAGTTCGCGGCCGAGCAGGTCGACGGCGAGCGTCTGCTGGGCGTCCGATGCGGTGGTGAGCACTGCGGTCGCGCCGAGAGCAGTAGCCAGCCGGCCGGCGAGCGCGTTGGCGCCACCAAGATGACCGGAGAGCACCGGGATGACGAACTGCCCGGCGGCGTCGAGGACGACGATCGCCGGGTCGATCTCCTTGCCCTTGAGGTGCGGCGCGATCAGGCGAACGACCGCGCCGAGCGAGACGATGGCGACGATGCCGTCAAAGGCGCCAAACAACGCCGACATCTGATCGCCGGTTTTGCCCTGATAACAACTGAAAGCACCCGGCGCCGCCGCTTCGGCTGCGGCGCGGAAACTCTCGGGCGCCAGAAGGCAGGCGCCAGGCAGCGCGGCGACTACGCGCCCGGCCAAGGCGATACCGTGGCGCGTGATGGCGAGAACGGCGATTTTCATGCCGCCGTGGCCTGCGCTTTGCGCTGCCGGCAACCGCGGCGCAATTCGCCGCGCTGGCGCTTGGGGTTCTGCACCAGCATCAGCGACAGGTAGTTCACCTTTTCGCCCTTGAGGCTGGCGACGTCACGCACGACGCGCTCTTCCGGCGAGCCGACCTTTTCGATGAAGCAACTCGTCGCCAGCAGGCCACGGCGTTCGAGCAGCTCCAATACGTCGTCGAGCAGCGGCTTGACCTTGAGCAGCACCAGCGTATCGAACTCGTCGAGCAGGTGGTCGATGACCGAAACGCCGTAAGCGGCCGGGATGATTGCCAGGGTGTCGTCTTCCTCGGCGAGCGAGAGGTTGGCGGTGGACGCCGCGGCGGCAAAGGACGAGACGCCGGGAATTGTCTCGACTTCGACTTCCGGCGCCAGTTCGCGGACGACGCGTGCAAGGTGGCGGAAAGTAGCGAAGGTCGACGCGTCGCCTTCGACGAGGAAGGCCAGATCGCGGCCTTCGGCGAGCAGCTTGACCGTTTGCGCGGCAGCATTCGCCCAGGCCCGGGCAAGAATTTCGGCGTCACGCGTCATCGGGAATACGAGTTCGACGGCGTCGAACGGAACCGCTATGCCACCGCGCTCGACGATCGACAAGGCGTACGATTTTTCCTCCGCTTTCTTTACCGGGTACAGCCAGCGCGCCTCCGAGTGCAGGATCGCCCAGCTTCTCCGGGTGATGAGTTGCGGGTCGCCGGGGCCGAGCGAAGCGCCGATGAGTTTGCCGTAGGTTGTGGTCATGCAAGCGAGCTTTCAAAAAAAGATTCACCACAAAGACACAGAGGCACAGAGGAAAACCAAACAGCAAGAAAAGCTGAAATTCGTTCTCTCGCTTTTGCCGTTCTCTGTGCCTCTGTGTCTCTGTGGTGAAAGGTTTTCATTGCGTGTCTTTCCCCGCGCAAACAACCCACACCGGGTTCTGTGCCGCCATGCGGTGCATGTCGAGGATGGGCTGGCTACGCGATGCCTGGAGCTGGACGACGTCCCAGTGCGCTTTGGCCGACGTCAGCGCCTGCGTCGCGGTGGCGAGGTTTTCGAGCGTGACGAAGTTCATCACCAGGCGGCCGCCGGGTTTGAGGCGGCCGAGGATCAGGTCGATCAAGGCCGCCAATTCGCCGCCCGAACCGCCGATGAACACGGCGTCGGGGTCCGGCCAGTCGGCGAGATGTTCGGGTGCCTTGCCGTCGGCCAGCGTGTAGTTGCTGACGCGAAAGTGAGCGGCGTTGGCGCGTATGTTGGCAGCATCCTCGACATTTTTCTCGATCGCCCAGACGTGGCCCAGTGGCGCCAAGCGCGCGGCTTCGAGTCCGACCGAACCCGAGCCGGCACCGATGTCCCAAACGATGGCAGCGGGCGTCAGGCGCAGCTTGGCGAGTGAAAACGAACGCGCTTCCTGTTTGGTGATCAGGCCTTTCTCAGGGCTGCGCTTGACGTACTCGCTATCTTCCAAACCGAAGACCGGCGTTTCCGCTCGCGTGGCGCGCTCTACCAGCACGACGTTCGGCTGCGGGAAATCGGTCCGTGCCGCCGCGTCGAGCGGCAAGCCGGCGAACAACGCTTCGTCGGGCAACTGCAGGCGGCAGGCGACCGAGAAACGCACTTCATCGGACGCGTAACCGGCGCTCAGTAAAGCACGGGCGAGACGCGCCGGATTGTTTTCAGGCCCGGTGAACAGGAAGACTTTCAGGTGCCGGGCGATGGCGCGCACGGCCGCATAAAGCCCGTGTTCGGGCGTCGCCCCGACGCACCACTCGCCGGCGTCACGGGTGTGGCAGGAGGCGATGCGGAAGTCTTGCCACGGCGCGTGGAAACGCGCGCAGGCGAGTTGCAGGGTCGAGACGTTGGGCACGATGTCGAACCTTGTCTCGAGCTTTCCGGTGAGCCAGGACGCAATGCCGTGGCACAGCGGGTCGCCGGTGGCGAGTATGGCGACCGGTCGATCTTCAGCAAGGGCTGCAGACACCCAGGCCGGAATCTGCGCCAGTGCGCCGTCCATGTCTCTGCAAAGCACCGTCGCCGGCAGATGCGGGCGCACGAGTTCGAGCGTGCGTCCGGCGCCGATGATGAGACCGGCAGCGAGCAGCTTGTGCCGCGCGTGCTCGGCCAAACCGGCCCAGCCGTCGTCGAGGATGCCGATTAAAGTCGTGCCGATCAACGGGGTGTTCATGCTGCTTCCTCTTCGCTAACGCGCACGATGAAGCGGCCTTCGAAGTCGCAGACCAGAATCGTCAGTTGGTAATCGCCCGGGTAGCAGCTTTTCAGGCTGCGTATGGCCTTGATTGCCAGGGCGCGGTGGAAGGCGACGGTGAGCCCCAGAGCGGCGAGACGTTCGGCGGCAAAACGTGCAGTTTCGGCCGAACGGATTTCCTCGATCAAATCGGGCGCCGCGCCGACTTCGCGCGCGCAGTCGGCGAGCAGGTCGCGGTCGATCTCGGCTTTCCAGGCGTGCGTGACGGAAAGTCCCTGGCCCATCTTGGTCAGTTTGCCGGCCATGGCGCCGACGCTGATTCGCGTCATCTTGCGTTTGACGGCGGCCTGGAACGCCGCCTTGACGAAATCGCCCATCTGCACGAAACAGGCTTGGTCGAGCTCGGGCAATTGGCGCATGGCGAACTTCTCGCTGCGCCCGCCGGTGGTGAATACGGCGTGCGTCTGCCCCTGTTTCGCGGCGACGTCGATGGCCTGCACGACGCTGGCACGGAAAGCGGCGGTCGAGTAAGGCCGGACGATGCCGGTGGTGCCGAGGATTGAAATGCCGCCGAGGATGCCGAGGCGGGCGTTGAGCGTCTTTTTCGCCATCGCTTCGCCGCCGGGGACGGAGATGGTCACTTCCAGCCCATCGTCGTCGAGCAACTCGCCGGCGACGGCGCGCACGTTGTCGTCGATATTGCGCCGCGGAACGGCGTTGATCGCCGCGCTACCGACTTCGAGGCCCAGGCCTTCCTTGGTCACGGTGCCGACGCCGGCGCCGCCGCGGAGCACGATTTTGCCCGCCTGTCCGGCGAGCAGCCGCACTGCGACGGTCAGGTGCGCGCCGTTGGTTGCATCGGGGTCGTCGCCGGCGTCCTTGATGACGACCGCGTGCGCGCAAGCTTCCTCTGCCGACTTTTCGACGCGCCCCTGGTGCACCGCGAAGGTCACGTCCTGCCCGTTCGGCAGACGGCAAACGACCTCTGCCGGCACCACGCCGCTCACCAGCCCGAGCGTCGCCGCGCGCGCCGCAGCGGCAGCGTTGGCGCCAGTGGTAAAGCCCGAACGGTTGCCGCGTTTGCGGCGTCCGTCGCCTTTGCGGATTTTGTCGGGCCTGAGTGCGTGTCCGATCATGCCTGCGTCATCCCTGCTGTTTTGCTTCGGCAACCCCGAGCAGCGCGTGGATGGCGGCGACAACCAGCGTCGAACCGCCCTTGCGGCCACGAATGGCGATCCACGGGACATCGTCCAGCGTCATCAGGAGCGCCTTCGATTCAGCCGCGGAAACGAAGCCGACCGGCATGCCGACGATCAGCGCCGGTGTTGCGCCTTCCTCCTGAATCAGGCGGATGACTTCGATCAGCGCCGTCGGCGCGTTGCCGATGCCAACGATGGCGCCGTCGAGCTTGCCGAGTCGATGCGCCTTGCGCATGGCCTGCACGGCGCGCGTCGTACCTTCGGCTTGCGCCTGCGCGGTGACGTCGGCGTCGGAAATGAAATGGTGCGTACTCATGCCGAAGTGTTTCAGGCGCGGCGCCGAGAGGCCGACGCAGATCATTTCGACGTCGGCGACCACCGGCGCATCCCCCTTGAGCACCGCCGCCAGCCCGGCCTGCATCGCCGCCGGATGAAAGGCGGTGAGCCCGTTGAACTCAAAGTCGGCGTTGGCGTGGATCATGCGGCGCACCAGCGGCCACTGCTCGGCGCTGTAGTCGTCGTGCGGCCCAGCTTCGGCGTCGATGATCGCAAAGCTGTCGTGCTCGATGGCGCGCCCGGCGGCGGTGAGTTGTTCGGTAACGATGTTGCTCATGGTCGCGGTTCCTTCACAAAGCGAACCACAGAGGCACAGAGACAGAGAAAAAAGCGCGAAGGCTTTCTCTGTGTCTCTGTGCCTCTGTGGTGATTGGTTTTCATATCGGTCAGTGCGCGTGCTGACACCGCGCGTGGTCGTGTCCGGCATCGGGCTCAACGGCGGTGTGGCTGTGATCGTGCAGATGCTCGGCCTGCGCCGCTGCGCGGTACTTGCAGCCGTCGCATTCGAGCAAGCTGCCCATCGGCAATTCGTCACCGACAACGCGTGCGTCGAGCAAATCGAAGATGCCCTGATCGAAACCGAAATGCGTTCCGAGGCCGAAGGCAACTTGCGGATACTGCTGGCGCAGACGTTCGACCTGTGCCTTGATGCGTTCGATCAGCACGCCGGTAAACAGATAAACCGGAACGATGACAACCTGCATCATGCCAAGCTTGACCTGACGCTGCACGATCGTCTCCAGCCGCGGCCAGGTAACGCCGGTGAAGGCCAGATCGACGAGTTCATGCTCGTTGGCCTCGAAGATCCAGCGCGCCATACGCGCCAGTTCGCCGTTGGCGCCGGCGTCCGACGAGCCACGACCGAGCAGGACGACACCGGTCGTCTGCGGGTCGGGAACGGCCAGCGCTTTCATCTGCCGGTCGACCTGTGCCTGGAGAACGGCGAAGAGTTCGCGCCCCATGCCGAGATGGCGTGTCACCAGAAACTCGACTTGCGGATGCCGCACACGTGCCGCATCAACCGCCGCCGGCATCTCCATCTTGACGTGGCCAGCGGCGTTGAGGATGAAGGGAACGAGAACGACACGCTCGGCATTCGCCGCCGCCCGGTCAAGGCCGTCGTTGAGCAGCACACTGGCGTGTTCGATGAAGCACACCTCGATGCGCCAGGCGGGATGCTTTTCGCGCCACGCTCGGGCGAAACGTTCGATCTCCTCGTTGCCCTCCTGGTTGCGCGAGCCGTGGCCGGCGAGCAGGATGGTCGTGTCAGTCATGGTCAGTTTCCTGAGTGGGCGCAACAGCGCGGCGGAAGCGGTGGGTAAATGCCGGGTCGTAAAGTTTTGAGCGTGCCAGATCCTCCCAGTCGGCGGCGCCGAGCGTCGGGCTGGCGACGATCATCGCCTGGCTACCGATCTTTTCGGCCTGGCATTTTTGTTTGATGTCGGCGAGCGTTCCACGCACGATTTTTTCCAGTCCCGGCCAGCTCGCTTTCTGCACCACGAGTATCGGCGCGTCTTCCGCCCAGCCCGCGGCACGCAGGGCTTTTTGTACGTCGTGCAAGAGCGTGATCGACAGATAGATGCACAGCGTGCAGTGATGCGCCGCCAGCGCTTCAAGGTCTTCGCCTGCGGGCATCGGCGTGCGCCCGGCAACGCGAGTCAGGATCACCGTTTGCGTCACCTCCGGTAGCGTCAGCGTTTCGCCAGCGGCGGCCATCGACGCCATCGCCGACGAGACGCCGGGGACGACGGCCCAGTCGATGCCGGCGGCGGTCAGCGGCCGCGTCATTTCGATCAGCGCGCCATAGAGTCCAGGGTCGCCGGTCTGCAGGCGAATGACGACGGCGTGGCGGCTGGCCTCTGCGCTCAGCCAGTCGGTCATCTCGTCGAGCGTCATGTCTTTCGAGTCGCGAATCGCGCAGCCGGGTGGCGCGTACAGCGTCGCCGCCTGATCGACCAGCGAGCCCGCGTAGAGAATGGCACCGGCCTGCTCGAGCAATTTGCGACCTTTGACGGTGATCAGGTCGGGGTCACCCGGGCCAGCGCCGACAAACCAGATTGTTCCGTTCATGCAGTTTCCTTGATTGAATGGTCGAGCAGGGCGAGCAGCTCGGGAAGCGAACGCGGCGCGCTGTCGGCGGCGATCAGACCTTGCGCCGAGAGGCGGCGCTGCAGTTCGATGACGGCCGGCAAGGGCAGACCAACCTGCGCCAGTGCCTGGCCACAGGCGACAAGATTGCTCGTCGCCAGGGAGGCGGCGCAGCGCCCGGCCTGCATCAGGTGAATGCGATCAGCGAAGCGGTAGGCGAAGTCAATGTCGTGGGTTGCCAGCAAGAGCGTGATGCCGCGCGCAGAAAGCGCGTCGAGCACAGCGAGCAGCTCGCTTCTCATGCCGTGGTCGAGGCCGGCCATCGGCTCGTCGAGCACCAAGAGTTCGGGCTCCATCGCCAGTACGCCGGCGATGCAGGCACGCTTTTTCTGGCCGAAGCTCAGATTGTGGACCGGCTTGTCGCCCAGCTCGCTCATGCCAACCGCCTGCAGCGCCGCCATCACGCGCGTGCGCGCCGTCGCGTCGTCGAGACCAAGGTTGAGCGGGCCGAAGGAGACGTCTTCGCGCACGCTGGCCGAAAAAAGCTGGCGATCGGGGTTTTGAAAAACGAGGCCAACACGACGACGCAGTTCGCGCAGACCCGTGCGGCTGTAATCGACCGCCTCACCGGCGTAGCGGACGACGCCGGAGCGCGGTCGGAAGAGGCCGTTGGCGTGCTGGAAAAGCGTCGTCTTGCCCGAACCATTGACGCCGATCAGCGCGTTGCGGCTGCCGCGTTCGATGGTCAGCGAACAGGCATCAAGGCCGACGCTGCCGTCTGGGTAGCGGAAGCTCACGGCGTCAAGTTCGAGCAGGCTACTCATGGCATTGCGATAGAAAAAAGAACCAGCGTTATCGCGCCGACTGCGGCGATCGACAGATCACGGCGCACATTGGCAAATTCGGCCGGCAGGAAGCGCAGCGGGCCGTCGTTGTTGCGCGCCTGCGCGGCGACGTGCAGATCGCTGGCGCGCTGCCAGATCTGGACGGTCAGGTTGGCGACCAGGCTGCCGAGCGAGCGTAGCGCAAGGCGCGGCGTCGAATAGCCGAGGCGGGCCGCCTGCGCGCTCTGCGTATCGACCAGCGCTGCGGAGAAGACGAAGAGCATGCGGTAGCAAAGCACCATCAATTCAAGCAGGGTTTCCGGACATTTAAGGCGGCGCAGCAGCGCCATGAGGTCGGGCAGCGGCGTCGTCAAGACCAGAAAGAGCAAGGCGGTCAGCGCCGCAGCCGAGCGCCCGGCGACTTGCGCGATCACCTGCTGTCCATTTGGCAGCAGCCCGACGGCAATACCGCCCGACGCATCGACGCCGAGCGTAAACGCTAGCGAGAGGCTGCCGACGGCAAGAAAAGAAAGCGCCGGCGCGAATACGCGCAGATAGCGCAGCGGCGCGACGCCGGCACCGAAGACCGTCACCAGCATGAACAGCCCGGCGACGGTAAAAGCCAGCGAAGGTCGGCCGGCGAAAAACGCGGCAACGAATCCGCCGAGGGCGAAGACAGCCTTGGCCGATGGGGTGACGGCCCGCCAGCGATTGCCATAAGCCGCCTGTTCGATGAGCACCGTCAGGCCTTCCCGGAGTTCTTGCCGGCGTTTTGCGCACGCTGCATTTTGTCGCGGGTGACCGCCGAGCCGAGGTAATACCCGATGACGCCAGCGCCGATTGCCGCCTGCAGGGCAAACAGCAGCGAAGCAATTTCGGCACTCGCCGGCTCGATCAGCGGCTCGAACCACGGCTTGTAGTTGGGGTCGATCTCGCTGACCATGTGGCGCGCCTTGTCGTCGGCGCCGGCGAAGATTTCGGCGCGCTCGCCGTTGGCGTCGGGTGCCGGTTTTTGCACCAGAAAAAGCGGGCAAACGGCAAGGACGATGACGGCGATAATCAACAGGATATTGTGCGAGCGTTTCATGCTGTGGCCTCCAGCGCTTCGGCTTGATTGATGAGCTTCATCTTCTGCAGATCCTCCGCGTTGAAGCGGCGCAGCGCGTTGAAGATCAGCACTGTCAGCAGGCCCTCGCTGATCGCCAGCGGAATCTGGGTGATCGCGAAAATGCCGGCAAACTTCAGGAATGAGGCCATGAAACCGCCAACCGGATCGGGGAATGCCATGGCCAGTTGCACCGCGGTCGTGACGTAGGTGAGCAAGTCGGCAAGACTCGCGGCGAGGAAAACGCCGACCGCGAACGAGGCGCCAGCGCCACGTGCCAGCCGATAGATCGCTGCGGCAGCAAAGGGGCCGACGATGGCCATCGAGAAGATGTTGGCGCCGAGCGTCGTCAAACCACCGTGCGCGAGCAGCAGCGCTTGGAATAACAAAACAACGAGGCCGATTGGCGCCATCGCCACCGGTCCGAAGAGCAAGGCGCCGAGGCCGGTGCCGGTCGCGTGCGAACAACTGCCGGTAAGCGAAGGCAGTTTCAGCGCCGAGAGAACGAAGCTGAACGCGGCGGCAACGCCGAGCAGCATGCGTTGTTC
>JBBRXI010000065.1:0-9611 GCA_038248575.1 Burkholderiales bacterium
CAAGATAGGCGTCGTCTAAAACAGGCCTTTGTTTGAGTCGAACAATTGTTGAACATCTTTTTCAACCTTGACCAGAATTTCGTGCTTGATATTTACGGTCATGTTGATTTCGATCGGTTTGTCCGGCGCCTCGATGCGCACGGTTGGTGAACAGGCGCCCAGAAGCAGTGCCAGTGCAGCCAGCGAAGGCAGAGGAGTTTTCCTGAACATGGTTTAGCTCCGCAAGGGGAATGAAGCAAGATTAACAAAATTATTCAAGTTTGCCCGATTGCAATTGTTCCAAAATGTGACGATTGAAGTCCCCGGAAAAGAGCGCCGCGCGGAACAAGCCCGGCAACTTTCCGTTGATGTTGAGCCCGAAACGGATGGGATACCCGTTGTAGAAATCGGGGTTGCTGCCTTCCAGTTTAGCCTGTGTCCGGTACTCGCCGTCGGCGGCATACCACACATGAGCGCCAAATTGCTGGAAGTGGAAGTTGCGCAGGGCCTGCAAGCCCGGGTTGTCCGAAATCGCCAGCGCTGGCGCGTACCTGATGATCCCGGCGCCATCGCTGTTCAACTGGCCGTCAAGAATTTCCACGCTGCCATGGCGATAGGTCAGCGGCAGCAGGCCGTCCAGCTGACCACTGCCCGACAAGCCTGGAATCGTGAACAGAGCGAACAGTTGGCCCAGATCGATGTGGCGAATTTCGAGAGGCAAGGTTTGTTCCGACGGCGGCCAGGGCAGGCTAAGCGGCTCGCTATGTACACGGCCGCCGAGCAGCTTGACGTCCAGCGCATGCACCATTAGCGACTTTGCGGCCAACGCCAGATCGACGTTCAGATCGGTCATCGGCGTAACGGTTGCCAACTCGCCGCGTCGCGCGGCAAGCTGAATACGGCCCTCTAGCGGATACAATCCGTCGAGCCGTAGCGTCGTTTGCAAGGACTCGACACGCGCCCGCTCCCAGCCCAGGGCGACATCGTGCGCCTGCAACGTTCCTGTCACGTTGAACCGCGGGCTCGGCTGGGTGCACCAGTTCAGCGTAAAGCGCGCATCCGCTTCGCCCGCCTGAAAATCGAGCGGGTACAAAGCGGGCGGACGCGGCTGCAACAGTTTTCCCAGTGCCGATAGCGATTGGTGTGCCGTCAGCGTCGCGTCGCCGCAGCCGCGCGCAAGCGCATGCGACCCGGCAAAGCGGAGGACTTCAGTTTTCTGCAACAGCAAGGTGCCATCGGCGTGCAACGCGCTTCCGTCAAGACGCAAGCGAGCGCGTAAGTTGGGCGAGGGTCCGCTACCCATCCGGATGGCATCGGCAGAAAACAACAATTCCCCTTGTGCACCTTGTCGCCTGGTCGGCTTGAGCTGCAGCAGTTGCAATCGGCTTGGACCGAGCGTCAGCGCCTGTCCGGAACCCAGCTCCATCTTCAGCTGCGGACTGCTGGCTTGGCCTGTCAACACCACGCTATTCCAGAGATCTCCGCCTGCCTTCGCTGCCCCTTCGGCGCTGATCGTCCACGTACTGCGCCCCAGCGTAAACGGCGAATTCCCGGTTGACGACAGGCGTCCGGCGCTCAGTTGCAAGGCCAGCGTGCCACGCACTCCAGCCGACCGCGACCAGTGCAGCACCATGTCGCCCGCTGCCTGTACATCACGCACCTGAATGGCATCCTGCTGCCATTGTTTCAACTGGCCCTTGATGCGCGTTTGCACGTCGGCGGCGCTCCAGTCGGTCAAGTCTGCGCCTTCCTTCAGCCCGACGCGCTGTACCGACCCCTCCCACTGTCCCCATTGCGGTGAACGAAGCGCGAAGGGAAACTCGCCCGCGCTGGCCACGCCGCCATCGGCCAGACGAATGGCAAATATCCGCTCAAGCCGACCGCTGGCTTGCAGCGGCTGATCGCCATCGACCGTGGCCTGCCAGTGCACCCCCGGCTGCAGTTCGAGCCGGGCCGTTGCCGGCTGCCAGGCAAAGTTCAGTTTGCCGGCAAACGCGAGGTCCAGCGGACCAACCGGCGCCGTCACCTGCAGGCGAGCCGCCGTGAATTCGGCTTCGCCGCTGAGCGTTCGGAACGTTCCGGCCGAATCGCCCAATTGCGCTTCCGCTGTCAGTGTTAACGTGCCGCCCGCTGCGCTCAACGGCGCAGCAACGCCCAGGATGCGCGCCACCTCGACCAGTACCGGCAGCGGCACCTGCGCAACGAGGCTCGCCGGTTGCTGCGTCGGCAGGCGACCAAGGGTCAGTCGTGCATCGCCCCCCGGGCCCGTGGCCGGCAACCACTCCGCGTGGACTTCAACTGCATTGCCGGGCGCGTCTTGATGACTCGCCGTCAGCCGCAACAAAGCGGCGGCGGGTCGGAATTCCACCTGCAACTGACTCGCCGTTTGGCGCCAGCGGAAGTCGCCGCGCGCCTCCAGCCGCCGATGCTCGGGCCGATCCACGACGACGCGCAAGTCGCGGATGTGCGCGTCGCTCAAGGGCAGATCCGGCCACTCAAATTGCGGCCAGGCGGAAACCTGCGCCGGCTGTCCGGCAAGAATCTCCAGTTCAGCATTGGCGATGACCAGGCGCTCGACATGGCGGCGCATCAGTGAATAGTCGAGGGTGATGTCGTGCAGGGCAATCCCGAAACGGTGGCCGCCGCTGCTCTGATAAACGCCGCGCAGTTCGCTCACGCGGGCATGCCCGGCGCCGACATCCTTGACCTCGACGTGCACGGCCTCAAGGCCAGGAATGTTCAGCCAGCGTTCAGCGGCCAGGCCGAGCAGTCGCGGCAGCGCCAGCCAGAGCAGGAGTAGCGCGAGAACAACCACGAGCAGCCAGCGCGCCGCGTTTCGCAACCAAATAGGAATCATCTGTGAAGGATACTGCGGCTACTTGAGGGGATCAAAAGCAGATAGTCAGCATTACCGGTGCTTCTGTTGCGGCTTTTCGACGACGGGCAGGCCAGCTTCCTTCCATGCCTTGAAACCGCCCTCGACATGGCAAACCGGCATCAGCCCCATATCCTGGAGCTGCGCCGTCGCCAAACTGGAGCGCCAAGCGGAAGCGCAGTAAAAAACAAATTCTTTCCCGGAACCAAAAATGTCTTTGTAATAAGGACTCTCCGGATCTACCCAGAACTCCAGCATGCCACGAGGGGCATGGAAGGCGCCGGGTATCATTCCTTCACGCTCAAGCTCCCGGACATCACGGATGTCTACGAAGACGACGTTCGGGTCGTCCAGCTTGAGCCTGGACTCGTCAATGGTCAGCGTGCGAATCTTCGCGCGTGCCTCAGCGATCAGCTGCTTATATCCCTTGATGATTGGCATGACAGATTCTCCCGACCAAGGTCAATGACTGCTTTCCGATCCGTTAAAGCGCTCTGGCGACCCAATACACCCGTCCAATCCCCGTGGACTGAAGGGAGGGTAACATAGAACAACAGGCCTTCCAGACGACCGACCTATGGCCAGTGCTCGACCCGAACATACGGTGATTCTCGCCACCCTGTACGTCCGTTGTACGAGCAAGTTTCTTCCCCGGCCTGTCTTTTTGGCCCGGGTGCCTAACTCTCGCCCGAGCCGAAAGCGGCGCGGCGCAGGCGATCGGCGACGGCCGCCCAGGCCGGTTCGGCCGGAATATCCTCGACGACGATCAACTCGTTGCCGCCCGCGTCAAGTTCGCGCAGCGCGGCATAGAAGCCGCGTGCGTAACCGTCAGGATCGGCCGGCAGTTGGCGCAGTGCCTGCGCCGGAATGGGAGCGCGCGGCGGACCGTACGCCAGAAGGGCGAAAGGCTGGCCCCGTTCCGCCAGTTGGCGCAGGAACTCGGGCAGGCGTGCGCTGGCGACGACGCGCATCGGCGTGCGCGGCGCGTAGTGCGCGGCGAGCGAACCGGATACGCGCGGCGCCTTGTCGTCGCCGTGCGTCTCGGGCAATTCGGTTAATTCGGGCAGCTCGGGAAATACGCCGATCACCGCGGCGATCTGTTCGGGTGTTATGTGACCGGGGCGCAGAAGGCGCGGCACGGCGCCGGCGCGCGACACATCGATGATCGTCGACTCGATGCCGACCGGACACGGCCCGCCGTCGAGAACGAGCGCGACCGACGCGCCGAGTTCGTCATGAACGTGCGCCGCCTCGGTCGGGCTGATGCGCCCGAAGCGATTGGCCGACGGCGCGGCGATCCCGCACATCCCGCCGTACCCACCGCCGGCCTGCGCATAGGCGCGCAACAGACCCAACGCGAGCGGATGCGCCGGGACGCGCAGGCCGATCGTTTCCTGGCCACCGGTGACGGCGTAGGGGACCTCGGCGGCACGCTTGAGAATCATCGTCAGCGGACCCGGCCAGAACGCTTCGGCCAGTTCCCAGGCGAGCGCCGGAACGTCGCGCGCCCAGCGTTCGATAAACGCGGCGCCGGCGAGATGGACGATCAGCGGGTGATCAGCCGGCCGGCCCTTGGCGGCGAAAATTCTCGCGACGGCCTGTGTATTGGCCGCATCGGCGCCAAGGCCGTAGACCGTCTCGGTCGGGAAGGCGACGAGCTCGCCGGCCTGAAGGAGCTGGACGGCGCGCGTGAAGTCCTGCGTCATACCGACCCTTTGCGCCTGTGCGCCCGGGTTCCGCTGTTCACCGTCAAGGCAAATCGGGCAGCGTCTTGGCCAGCACCTTCTCGCTCTGGCTGGTGCGGAAGGCGCTGAGCTTCTGCGCGAGTTCGCCGTCGGACAGGGCGAGCATAGCGACCGAGAAGAGCGCCGCGTTCACCGCGCCGGCCTCGCCGATGGCAAAGGTCGCCACTGGAATGCCACTTGGCATCTGCACCATGGCGAGCAGCGAATCGAAGCCCTGCAGGTGTTTTGACGGCATCGGAACGGCGAGCACCGGCAGTTCGCTCTTTGCCGCGAGGACGCCGGCCAGGTGCGCGGCGCCCCCGGCAGCGCCGATCAGGACGCGAATTCCGCGCCGCTGCGCGTTCGCCGCGTAGTCGAGCGCCGCCTCGGGCGTGCGATGCGCCGAGAGCACCCTCGCCTCGTAGGCAATACCGAAGCGCTTAAGGGTTTCGGCGCACGACTTCATGACCGGCCAGTCGCTGTCCGAACCCATCACGATGCCAACCAGCGGATTGTCTTCCATGGTTTCTCCTTTAAAGAAATTGATACGGGTAATCAGCTTTTGCCAGATGCCGCGCGCTCGGCGCTCTCGAGCGTGTTGGCGAGCAGCATGGTGATCGTCATCGGGCCGACGCCGCCAGGCACCGGCGTAATGAAACCGGCAACGTCGCGGGCCGAGGCGAAATCGACGTCGCCACACAGCTTGCCAGCGTCCGTTCCGTCCTGTAGCCGGTTGATGCCGGCGTCGATGACCACTGCCCCCGGCTTGATCATGTCGCCGGTGATCATTTTCGCCTTGCCGACGGCCGCGACGAGCACATCGGCGCGCCGGCAATGCGCTTTCAAGTCGCGCGTCTGCGAATGGCAGACAGTGACCGTCGCCCCGGCGTGCATGAGCAGCATGGCCATCGGTTTTCCGACGATGTTCGAGCGGCCGACGACGACCGCTTCCTTGCCCTTGAGACAGATGCCGGCGTCTTCAAAAAACTTCATCGCGCCGTAGGGCGTACACGGGATGAAACAAGGCTTGCCCTGCATCAGCGCGCCGACATTCTCGGTGCGAAAACCGTCGACGTCCTTTTCCGCGGCGATCGCCTCGAGCACGGCGTCGACGTCAAATTGCCCAGGCAAGGGCAATTGCACGAGGATGCCGTGGATCGCCGGATCGGCGTTGAGCTGGGCGATTTTGGCGAGCACGACGGCGGCCACGACGTCCGCCCCATAGACGTGCTTTTCCGAGTAAAACCCGGCTTGCGCGCAGGCGTTGACCTTGTTGCGCACATAGACTTGCGAGGCCGCATCCTGACCGACGAGGATCACCGCGAGACCGGGTCTGCGCCCCTGTTCAGCGAGCGCTTCGGCGCGCAATTTGAATCCGGCACGCAGCTTCTGTCCGAGCGCGTTGCCATCGAGGATCTGGGCGGCCATGGGGCATTCCGTATGGAGACAGGCCGGCAGTCAGGGAATTTCCGGGCCGCGCGCGCTTGCCAAAGAACTCGGATTTTACCGCAACTCAGGCCGTTTCTGTCCGCGCCGACTGCGCCGCAGCGGCCCGACCAGCGGCAAAAGCGCGCCGGTTGAGTTCGATGAGTTCGGGTTTCTTGCTGGCAAAGCGTTTGAGGATGCACTGCTCGAGTACCTCGGCCGAAAACGGCAGGTGATCGGCGATCGCCCCGAGCATCACCGTATTGCCGAGCCGCACATCACCAAGTTCGCGCGCCAGCGCCGAAGCGTCGAACGAAAAAACACGGATGCCGGCCGCGCGCACCGCACCGACCGGGTCGTCGGGATAGGCGTAGAGGCCGAGGTCGACGATGGGCGGCACCAGGCGCCCGGTATTCATCAGCGCCAGACCGCCCTGACGCAGCATGTGTTGCCAGCGCATGCCTTCGGCGGCCTCGAAGCCGAGCAGGATGTCGGCGGTGCCCGGCGTGATCTGCGGCGAGAGCACTCGCGCGCCAAAGCGCAGATGCGAGGAGACGACGCCGCCGCGCTGGGCCATTCCGGCGACCTCGGTTTTCTTGACGTCGTGGCCAAAAGCGATTGCCGCCTCGGCAAGGATCTCGGTCGCCGTCATGACGCCCTGGCCACCGGTGCCGACGACGAGGATATTGGTTATCTCGGACATATGAACTCCAAAGACACTTTCAACGCAGAGTTCGCAGAGGCGCAGAGAAAAGCTATTTTGATTTCTCTCTGCGTTCTCTGCGTCTCTGCGCTCTCTGCGTTATAAGCGGTTAATGCGTTTTCACCACATGAATCGGCATGGCCAGGGTATCGACGTGCACGATCGCGTCGGGCGCGCAGGGCGTGAGGCAAAGGCCGCAGCCGGTGCACGCACTGCTTTCGATGCGCACGAAGGCGCGCTGCACTTCGCGGCCGTTGGCCTTGACCGTTGTGTCGCGGCGTGTCACGTGGATCGCCGGACAACCGACGTCGACGCAGTTGCCGCAACCCGTGCACGTCGCTTCGAGAACCTTGTACGGCTTGCGCGGCTGATAATCCTCGACGAGCACACACGGCTGGTTGGTGATGATCACCGACGGCTCGGCGACCTTCATCTCCTGGCGCAGCGTCTTGAACAGCGTCGGCAACTCGTAGGGGTCGAGCACATGCACGCGCTCCTCGCGCACGCCGAGCGCTTTGACGAGCGTCGCGAAATCGACGCGCGGCGCGTCCTCGCCGTGAATACCGCGGCCGGTTCCCGGATTGTTCTGGCCGCCGGTCATGCCGACGGCGCGGTTGTCGAGGAGCAGCACGGTGACGTTGCCACGGTTATAGACGATGTCAAGCAGGCCCTGCATGCCCATGTGCATGAACGTCGAGTCGCCGATCACGGCGACGATTTTCTGATCCTTCTCGGCGTCGCTGCGCCCCTTGTCGAGGCCGAGCGCCATGCCCATCGAAGCGCCCATCGAGACGCAGGCGTCGAGCGCGTTCCACGGCTCGCCGAAACCGAGCGTATAGCAGCCGATGTCGCCCGAGATCGTCACGTTGCGCAATTGCGCGAGCGTGTAGTAGACGCCGAGGTGCGGGCAGGCTACACACATCGTCGGCGGGCGCGGAAAGACGGCGATCGGCGCGCGCACCGGCGCGGCCGCGAGCGTTTGCGGCGCCGCCGCGCCGAGCAGGCCGGCGATCGCCGGCTTGAGGACGCTCGGCGAAAGTTCGCCGCTGCGCGGCAGGATGTCCTTGCCGAAGACGGCGAGGCCTTGCGCACGTACTTCGGTTTCGATCAGCGGTTCGACCTCCTCGACAACAACCAGCCGGTCGCACGTCTGGGCGAAAGTGCGCACCAGTTCGAAGGGAACCGGGCACGAAAAACCGAGCTTCAAAACTGGCGCGTCGGGGAAGCTCTCGCGCACGTGCATATAGGCCGGGCCCGAGGTGATGAAACCGACACGCCGGTCGCTGCCCGGATCGACGCGGTTGAGCGCCGACACTTCGGCTTCGGCGCGCAGCGCGTTTTCGCGCGCGAACATCAGCGGCAGGCGGCGGCCGGCGGCACCAGGGACCATCACCCAGCGCGCAACGTCCTTGGCAAAACCGGCGACCGGACGCTCGCGCCGCTCGCCGATGGTGACCAGGCCCTTGACGTGGCAGACGCGCGTCGTCAGGCGCACGATCACCGGCACCTGGAAGCGTTCGGACAGATCGAAAGCAGCGAGCGTGAAGTCGTAAGCCTCCTGCGAATCGGCCGGCTCGAGCACCGGCACGTGCGCGAAGCGTCCCCAGTAGCGCGAGTCCTGCTCGTTTTGCGAGGAGGACAGGCCGACGTCGTCGGCGATCGCGATAACCAGACCGCCGGCGGCACCGGTCAGCGTGATCGTCATCAAGGCGTCGGAGGCGACGTTCATGCCGACGTGCTTCATGGCGCAAAACGATCGCGAACCGGCCATGCTCGCGCCG
Source organism: Burkholderiales bacterium (assembly GCA_038248575.1). Taxonomy (GTDB): domain Bacteria; phylum Pseudomonadota; class Gammaproteobacteria; order Burkholderiales; family Rhodocyclaceae; genus Propionivibrio. The sequence continues at coordinate 8,488 of JBBRXI010000065.1, forward strand.
AAGGCGACTTCGAGCGAGACCTTTTCGTTCACCGACCACTCGCTGTAAATATCGGGATAGGTCGAGATCACTTCGAGCATCTCGGTCGCCGGCGTTCCCGGATAGGCCGCGGCAACGCGCACGCCGGCCTCCCAGACCGCGCGCGACACGGCATCGTTGCCCGACATCAGGTGCCGGCTGAGCGCCGGCGCGGGCGCGGGCCTGACTGCTTCGCTTACTGCCGCCATCGTTTTCCCCAGGAAAAGGCTCGAATGACTCAAAAAGCCACGCACTGGCGCGTGCTTCGCCGTGCCGGCTTCGGCCAGCAGCGGGACGCAAGTATACCCCAGCGGATTTGCCCCGTCGCCGGACTTACGGCGCAATCCCGCACGGCAAACCAGCGGCGAAATGGTCCCGAGGATGATCAACTGCCTAGCGGAGGTGCTGCGCGCGGAGTTGTCGGCCTTGGTCGCCGCAAGATCCCTGGAAGGCTCCATCAAGCCCGCCGGCGGACTCGCTTCAATGCGCCCAGAACGGGCGGATCGACGCGAAGCTCAGGTCGTGGCGGCAGCCGTTAGGCGCCGCGCGGACGCGTTCAAAGCGCGCCCGGGTCAGCGCGACCGCTGGCAGGACTACCATGCGCTCATTGCGCGGGCGGTGCCAGCGCTCGCCGGACCCAGAGTGGTCGCAACAGCTTTCGCCCCTCGCTGAACCAGAGCACGCCGCTGGCCATCACCACACACACGCCCCACTGGCCCGCCGAGAGCGGCACGGTGCCGAAGGCGAGGTTGAGGAAAGGCAGGTGCACGACGGCTACCTGAAGCGCTGTCGACAAGGCCACCGCGGCCCATAGCCAGCGGTTCGAGAATGGTGCGCGGAATGCGGATGCGGATTCCGAGCGCGCGTTGAAACAGTTGAAGAGCTGCGTCAGCACCAGCACCGTGAAGGCCGCCGTGCGCGCCAGTTCCAGTCTGTGCGGGCCGGCACCCAGCCAGGCGTCCACCGGCTCGATCAGCCCGCCGGGCAGGAACAGGTCCAGCGTCAGCAAGGTCAGCACCGCCATTACGACGCCGCCCTCGGCCACGCCCAGGCCCATGCGGGCATCGATGATGCGCTGGCTGCGCGGGCGCGGCTTGCGCGCCATG
>JBBRXI010000066.1:0-9536 GCA_038248575.1 Burkholderiales bacterium
GGTGGCCGCTACGCGCTGCGCTTCGCGACGCCCGATGGCGAGCGCGTCGTCGAAGCCGACGCGGTCGTTCTCGCGCTCGGCGGCGGCAGCTGGGCGCGGCTCGGTTCGTACGGACGCTGGGTCGAACTGCTGCGCCAGCTCGGCGTTCCCGTCGCCACGCTGCGCCCAGCCAATTGCGGCTTCGACATCGACTGGAGCGCGTACCTGCGCGAACGCTTCGCCGGCCAGCCGGTAAAGACGGTGGTCGCGTCGTTCACCGACGCGGCTGGCATCGCGCAGCGAAGAGCGGGCGAGTTCATGCTTAGCGCGTACGGCATCGAGGGCAGTCTGGTCTACGCACTTTCGGCGCCGCTGCGCGAGACGATCGACGCCGGCGGGAGCGCGACATTATTCCTCGATCTATTGCCTGCCTACCCCGCCGCCCGGGTTCTTGCCGAGGTCGCCCGGCCGCGCGGCGCGCGCTCGCTGTCGAGTCATCTGCACAGCCGGCTCGGACTTAAGGGCGTCAAGATGGCTCTACTCAACGAAATTGTCGCGCGCCGCGACCTTGCCGATGCCGGCAAACTGGCGGCGGCAATAAAGGCGCTGCCGCTGCGCCTGAGCGCGCCGCGGCCACTCGACGAGGCGATCAGCAGCGCCGGCGGCGTACTATTCGAAGCGCTCGATGCACGCCTGATGGTGAACACCATGCCCGGTGTATTCTGTGCGGGTGAAATGCTCGACTGGGAAGCGCCAACCGGTGGCTATCTGCTGACCGCTTGCCTGGCCAGCGGCCACGTTGCCGGCCGCGGCGCCCGGCAATGGCTCGAGAACAACAAGCCGGCCGCGACCGCCGACTGTTGACTGGAGGCACATGGACAAAGCCATCGATCCGACCCGCTACGAATACGCCGCCTGGATACTTGCGGCGCTCGCCATGCTGTTCGTCCTGCAGTTTCATTTGTTGCCCGCACTGATCGCCGGGTTAATTGTTTATGAGCTCGTGCGCACGCTATTCCCCCTCTTTTCAAGCCACCTGTCGACACGGCGGGCCAAGGGTGTCAGCGTCGTTTTTGTCGTTCTGCTCGTCTTCGGCGCACTCACCGCCGCGTTCGTTGGCCTTGCCGCCTTCATGAAGAGCGAAGGCGGTAGCCTGCCGGCGCTCCTCGCCAAGATGGCCGACATCGTCGAAAGTTCGCGCGCCACCCTGCCGCACTGGCTTGCCGAATTCCTGCCCGCCGACAGCGCGCAGATTAGAGACGCGATGGGTCAATGGCTGCGCGCACACGCCGCCGATCTGCAGCGCATCGGCCAGGAAACCGGGCGCACGCTGGCGCACATAGTGATCGGAATGGTTATCGGCACGCTCGCCTCCTTGCGTCAGACCTTCGACCGGAACAGCGGCGGGCCGCTTTCGCGAACGCTCGTCGAGCGTATTTTTATCCTCGGCGAGGCCTTCCGGCGCATCGTGTTCGCGCAAGTGCGCATTTCGGCGATCAATACCGTCCTGACCGGCATTTACCTCGTTGTCGCGCTGCCTCTTTTCGGCGTCAAGCTGCCGCTGACCAAGACGATGATCGTCGTCACCTTCCTCGCCGGATTGCTGCCGGTGGTCGGTAACCTCATATCGAACACGATTGTCGTCATCGTCAGCCTGGCCTACTCGCCGGCGGCAGCCGTCGCGTCATTGAGCTTCCTGGTCGTCGTGCATAAGCTCGAGTACTTTCTCAACGCGCGCATCGTCGGTAATCAGATCAATGCCAGGCCCTGCGAGTTGCTCGCCGCGATGCTGGTCATGGAAAGTGCGTTTGGCATGGCCGGGCTGGTCGCCGCGCCGATCTGCTATGCCTGGCTCAAGGACGAGTTATCCCAACGCCGGCTGATCTGAGTGCAGGCGCAGGGTCCGTCTAAGCAGGCGTTCCGGGAGCGAAAGAAGCAGTGAAGAGCGGGTGAGCAGCCGGGAGGAGTGCGGGTGGAGCGGAAAGATGAAGAAGCCACCGCGCTGTGACTTAAACGCGGTGGCGCCCGGTGCGTCACGGCGGGCTGAGGGCGAACTGCGTTGCGTCAGCCTGCCGCGAGACGCCGGAGCGAACGGCTAGCGCAATCCGAAAAACGACAGGATGGCGATGATGACGACGACCAGACCAATGATATAAACGATGCTGTTCATGGTTTTCCCTTTCGCGAGGGTTAATTAAATCAATCGAGTCGATGGGCTCAGGCGAGCGGGCGGAACAACCTGGGCTTAGTTCGACTCCAACCTTGCGTCAGAGTTCTTTGTACACTCATGAACGCCGCACTGCTACTCTAGCAAACGCCGTTCCTGTGCCCTGCGATCGCCCGCCGCGCGGCGACTCAAAACGAAAGACCCGCATGTCGGATAGTGCAAAACCGGGTGACCCGCCCGAAGCCCCAGGAGGCCTGTGGTTCGCCATTAAGCGCATGGCCAGCCGTTTGCAGGACTGGTTTGTCATCCAGCCGCTGTCGATCAAGCTCACCCTGCTGATGATCGCCGTGCTCATTCCGGCGACCGGAATCTATTCGTACATCGCCCTCGAGAAGCAATCGGCGCTCGCCGAGCAGGTCACGTCGATGAACTCGGCGGGGCCAGCCGGCGAACGCGCCTGGTCGCTCAACGACGGCTTGCCGGTCGTCCTCGGCAGCGGCTCGGTGCTGAGTTTTCTCGAGGCCAACCCGGTCGACCGCGTCACCGTGATCTACAAGCCGCTGATGTGGGATGTCTCCGAGCGCATCATCCTGATCGAGTCGCAGGGCCGGCAGCATGCCTACTACCCGAGCGATATGGAAACCAGAATCTTCACCGACAAGGCGGTGATCGCCCCGTGGGGCGGCAAACTCGTCTTCATTCCGCGCAGCGAGCTCACGCCGACCGCGCTCGAATGGGTCGAGCGGCTCGACCAGCGCTTTGCCGGCGCCCGGCCGCAATCGGAAAAGGACGGCTGGAAAGCCGCCGCGAGTGGCGTTTTCTCGCTGCTGCTGACGCTCGGCCTGCTCGGCTTTCTTCTGATGCAGCTCAAGGGCCAGTTCAAATCGCTCAAATTCATCGAGCCGCGCCAGGTGCATGGCTCGATAGACGACCTCGTCGGCATGGACGACATCAAGGCCGAAATCGCGCAGATCAAGGACCAGTATCAACGTCGCGCCGAATACGCCGAATACGGCATCAACAAGCCGTTCAACGTGATGTTCAGCGGCCCGGCGGGGACTGGCAAGACCAAGCTTGCCAGTTATCTGGCCAAGGAACTGCAACTCCCTATCCTCTTCCATTCGGCGACCAACCTCGAAACGGGTTTTGTCGCTGGCGGGTCGAACACCTTGAGCCGCATCGTCGCCATGGCGAAAAGACGCAAGCGCTGCATCGTCTTCCTTGACGAGGCGCAGGACCTTTTCATGAAGCGCGGCGGCCGGCGCAAATTTGACGACGACACGGCCAACACGCTGCTCTCGGTGCTCGACGGTGTGCGCAGCCGCAACGAAGCGGAAATCATCTGGATCGTCGCCAGCAACTTCAACAGCGAAACGATGGCCATGGACGAAGCGATGTTGCGCCGCTTCCAGATGAAGGTCGATTTTCGCATGCCGAACCGTGAAGAGCGCCTGGCGATCATCGACCACTATCTCGCGCAGCGCGCCGACAAGGTCCTGCCCGATCTCGATCTGCGTCACCTCGTTGCGGTTACCGAGGGACGCAGCCCGGCCGATCTCGAAACGATCGTCAATCAGGCCGGCATCAGCGCCGTGCAGGCCGGCGTGATGATCGACGCCGGGACGCTGATGCAGGCCGCCGAGCGCGTCCTCGTCGGCAACGTCAATGTGCATACGACCAAGGAACGCGAACGCGACCGGCGCATCATCGCCATCCACGAATGGGGCCATTTTCTCGTCGACCTCGAACACGAACGGCGGCTGACCAACGACGATTGGGAGCAGATCCTCGCCGACATGAAGACGATCAAGATTTCGCTCAAAGCCAACGCGCGGACCAACGCCCTCGGCTTCGTCTTCCACAAGCAGGGCGTCAACCTGCTCAAGGCCAAGAGCGACATCGAACACGAGGTGCGCGTACTGCTTGGCGGAATGGCCAACGAGGAGCTATTCCTCGGCGAGGACGGGACGACCAACGGTGCGCACAACGACATCACGCGTGTTACCCGGCTGCTGCACCACGCGGTCGGCGAGATGGGCATGTACCGCAAGACGCGGCTCAACTTTGGCGCGCTCAAACCCGACAACGGAGGCGCCGGCGACCTCGACGACGAGACGCGCAGCATCATGGAAGCGCAGAGCGAGCGCCTCTATGCCGAGACGCGGAGCATCCTGGCTCGCCTGACGCCGCTCACCGAGCACCTGGTCGGCGTACTGCTCGCCACCAGCGAGATGAGTCTCTCCGACGTGCTGTCCGAGGTACGCAGCTTCGAGGCCGGACGCTCCGGCGCACGGCGCCCGGCAGCCGAGCCCCCGCCGCTCCTGGCCGAAGCGCTGGCGGGCGCGGCGCCCGATGCGCTCGGACTGCGCAATAGCGACTAGAATTGCGGCTGCGCAACGCTTGAGGAGGCGGATATGCGGTACCTGAAGAGAAGCATCGTGGTGGCTGCGCTCGCACTTTTCAGTCCGCTCGCGGCGAACGCCGCCGACCTCCGGATCGGCCTGATCGTGCCGATGACCGGCCCGTTCGCCGCCTACGGCAAGCAGATCCAGAACGGCGTCAGGCTTTACCTTGCGCAGCACGGCGAGTTCATCGCCGGACGCAAGGTCAAGCTCATCGTCCGCGACGACGCGCCGGGGACGGCAGGCGAGGTCAGCAAACGCCTGGCCCAGGAGCTGGTGGTCGGCGACCGCGTCGATATCCTCGCCGGTTTTGGCCTGACGCCGTCGGCTTTCGCCGTCGCCCCGCTGGCCAGCGAAGCGAAAAAGCCGATGATCGTGATGAACGCCGCGACCTCGTCGGTGACGAGCAAATCCGAAAACATCGTGCGCACCTCGATGACCTTGCCGCAGACCACTGCGCCGATCGCCAGTTGGGCGGCGAAGAACCGGATTAAAACCGTGTTTACCGTCGTCGCCGACTATGGTCCGGGACACGACGCTGAAGCGCAATTCAGGAAAACCTTCAGCGAAGCCGGCGGCAAGATCGTCGGCAACCTGCGCGTGCCACTCGTCCGCCCCGATTTCGCGCCTTACCTGCAAAAGGTCAAGGATACGCGGCCCGACGCCGTCTTCCTGTTCGTCCCTTCCGGCGAACTTGGCGTCGCCTTCATGAAAGGCTTTGCCGAGCGCGGGCTGGCGCAGGCCGGGATCCAATTGATCGCCACCGGCGACCTCGCTGACGAGGACGTACTCGACGCGATCGGCGAGCCGGCGATCGGCTTGATCACCTCGGGGCATTACGCGCAGGCGCACGCGTCGCCCGAGAACCGCGCCTACACCGCGGCCTACGCGAAAGCCTATCCGAAGGACCGGCCCAACTTCATGTCGGTCGCCGGTTACGATGGCATGCGCCTGATCGACGAAGTACTGAAGAAAACCGGCGGCGACACCAACGTCGACAAGTTCATCGCCGCGGCGCGCGGAATGAAGTGGATGAGCCCGCGCGGCCCGGTAATGATCGACCCGCTAACGCGCGACATCGTCCAGACCATCTACATCCGCAGGGTCGAAAAAGTCGGCGGCCGCCTGGAGAACGTCGAATTCGACCAGATTCCCGAATTCCGCGACCCGGGCAAGCCGTGATGTAGCCGTCACGAACGCCTGATGACGATCCTTTTTGACGGCCTTGCGGCCGGCATGCTGCTGTTTCTGATCAGCGTCGGGCTGTCGGTCACGCTCGGGCTGATGAACTTCGTCAATCTCGCGCACGGCGCTTTCGCCATGCTCGGTGGCTACGTTTGCGCCGTGTTGCTGGCGCGCGGCGAAGTGCCCTTTCTCCTCGCGCTGCCCGCTGCGGCGGCAGTCTGCGGGCTCGCCGGGCTGGTCCTCGAACGTACGCTTTACCGGCGGCTTTACGCCGCCTCGCACCTCGACCAGGTACTTTTTTCCATCGGCCTGACCTTCATGGCGATGAGCGCCGCGTACTATATTTTCGGCGCGCAGCAGCAGCCCTTCGTCCTGCCTTCGTTCTTGCGCGGCCAGATCCGGCTGCCCGGAGTCGATATCGGGCTCTACCGGCTCTTCCTCATCGGCATTGGCCTGGCGCTGGCCGGCGCGCTGCAGTTGCTGGTCAGCCGGACGCGCTTCGGCGCCCGACTGCGCGCCGCCGTCGACAATCCGCGTGTCGCGCGCGGACTCGGCATCGACGTCGACCGCGTGTTCACGCTGACCTTTGTCCTCGGCTCGGCGCTCGCCGGTCTGGGCGGCGCGCTCGGTGTCGACATGCTCGGGCTCGACCCCAGCTTCCCGCTCAAATACATCGTTTATTTTCTCATCGTCGTCGCCGTTGGCGGCACCGGCAGCATCACCGGTTCGCTGCTTGCTGCTCTGCTGCTCGGCGTGGTTGACGTCGCCGGCAAGTATTACCTGCCGCAGATCGGCGCCTTTGCCATCTACGCGCTGATGCTCGCGACGCTGCTCGTCCGTCCGCAAGGACTGTTCGGCCGCGCCGCGGCGAAATAAGCAGGCATGAACAACCCTGCGCTGCCCGAACTTTCCGCACTGCGTCAGGCAGCGCGCTGGCGGCGCGCCGAAGTGATCTTCTGGCTGCTGCCGCTGGCCGCATATTTCGCCTTTCCGAGCAAGCTCGTGCTCCTCTCGCAGATGGCCATCACGGCGCTCTTCGCCCTCTCGCTCGACCTTATTCTGGGCTATGCCGGAATCATTTCCCTTGGTCACGTCGCCTTCTTCGGCGTCGGCGCGTACGCCGCCGGCCTGCTCGCCCGCCACGGCTACGCCGACCCGCTGCTCGGCCTCGCCGTCGCCGGCGCGCTGGCGGCGATCGTCGGCTATCTGAGCAGTTTCCTCGTGCTGCGTGGCGGCGACCTGACGCGGCTAATGGCCACCCTCGGGGTGGCCATGATGCTGTTCGAGGCGGCCAATCAGCTTGGCGCGTACACCGGCGGCGTTGACGGCCTGCAAGGCGTGGTCATGCGGCCGCTACTGGGTCAGTTCGCCTTCGACCTTTACGGCCGGACTGCCTATGGGTACAGCCTGACGGTTCTTTTCGCGCTGTTCTGGCTTGCCCGGCGCCTGGTGCACAGTCCGTTCGGCCTGTCGCTGCGCGGCATCCGGCAAAACGCCCGGCGCATGCCGGCGCTCGGCGTACCGGTGCGCGCGCGGCTGGTCGCTGTCTATAGCCTGGCCGCAGCCTACGCCGGAGTCGCCGGCGCGCTGCTGACGCAGACAACCCAATTCGTGTCGCTCGACGTGCTCGCGTTTCCGCGCTCGGCCGAGCTTTTGCTGATCGTCGTCCTCGGCGGCGCGGGCTGCCTTTATGGCGCGCTGATCGGCACCATCGTTTTCATGAGCGCCCACCATTTTCTCGCTGGGATCAATCCGCAGTTCTGGCCGTTCTGGCTCGGCGCCGTCCTCGTCCTCGTCGTTCTCTTCGCGCGCGACGGCCTCATCGGACTGGGACGCCGATGGGCAGCGCCGGCTACGGAAAAACGATGAGCACCGTTCTGGAGACGCACGGCCTGGGCAAAACCTTCGCCGGTTTTGTCGCTGTTCAGGACCTTCACCTGGGTGTCGAAGAAGGCGCGCGCCACGCGCTGATCGGGCCGAACGGCGCCGGCAAAACGACGCTGATCAACCTGCTCAGTGGTTTTCTCGAACCGACCTCCGGCGAGGTTTTTCTGGCCGGCGAGAACATCACCCGGCTCGCCCAGCACAAACGCGTCAAGCGTGGGCTGGTGCGCACCTTCCAGCTGCACGAGTTGTTCGCCGACTTCACCGTTCTCGAATCCTTGACCCTTGCCGTCAGCGAACGCCTGGGCCTCGGCTGGCGCTGCTGGCGAGCGGTCGGCGCACACAGTGCAGCGCTCGCTGAAGCAGCGGCGTTGCTCGCCGAGTTGCAGCTCGCCGATGTCGCCGACGAGAAGACGCGGACCTTGTCCTACGGCAAGCAGCGCCTGCTCGAAATCGCTCTGGCGCTCGCCGCACGACCACGCGTCCTGCTTCTCGACGAACCGGCTGCCGGCGTCCCGACGAGCGAGAGTCGCGAACTCTACGCGGCGATCGCCCGCCTGCCGCGCAGTGTCGCCGTGCTGCTCATCGAACACGATATGGACCTCGTTTTCCGTTTCGCCGACCGTATCACGGTGCTCGCCGGCGGCGCGCTGATCGCCGAGGGCTCGCCGCGAGCGATCGCCAAGGACCCGCGCGTCAGGGAGGTCTATCTGGGTCCCGACTATGCCGCGTCCAATGCCTGAACTGCTGCGCCTCGATGGTGTTCGCGCCGGCTACGGCGCCGCCGATGGTGCGGTCGTTGTCGACGACATTTCGTTCTCGCTCGCCGCCGGCGAAAGTCTCGCGCTGCTCGGGCGTAACGGCATGGGCAAGACGACGCTGCTCGCGACGCTCATCGGTGCCACGCGTCTTCATGCGGGCAGCATGACCTTTGCCGGCCTCGATCTCGCCGCCGTGGCCAGCCATCGCCGCGCCGCGCTGGGACTCGGCTGGGTGCCACAGGAACGCGGAATCTTCGCTTCGCTCAGTGTCGAGGAAAACCTGACGGTCGCGGCGCGCCCCGGCGCGTGGACGCTGGCACGCATCTACGCGCTTTTTCCTCGCCTTGGCGAGCGCCGCGGCAATCGCGGCAACGCGTTGTCGGGCGGCGAACAGCAGATGCTGGCGATTGCCCGCGCGCTCATGGTCAACCCCAGGCTGCTGCTGCTCGACGAACCGCTTGAAGGGCTGGCGCCGCTGATTGTCGCCGACCTGCTGGCGGCGATTCGACAAATGACCGAAGCCGGCGACATGGCGATCATCCTCGTCGAGCAGCACGCCCGGCAAATTCTCCCGCTGACACAGCAGGCGCTGGTTCTCGAACGCGGCCGCAGCGTCTATTGCGGGCCGAGTGCTAGCCTCGTAGGCGAGCGCGATCGACTCGATCAGTGGCTGGGAATCGGTGCCTACGGCCAGCCGGGGCAAGGCATCGAATAGGCGTCGACGGCCTGCGCCGCTCAACGCGCCGCCCAGCGCACGACGACTGGAAATGGTCACGAAACCCGGGGATCAAAAGAAAAGGACCGTGAATCGCACGGATAGCGAATGAGCGTTCAGCTGACCTTGATAGCCGGGAATTCTACGTAAAAGAAAAATCGATCGACCTTTTCCACGAATCGGCAATGGTGCAGAATCTAACTTCCTCCTGCCTGATCAGTTTTCTGATTCGTACCTTTACCTTACTCCATGAGCTGGCCGACGCGCGCCAAAGCACTTTCCCGACGGGCCCCCAAAGCACCTATAGTGCAGGTATCATTTATCGCTCGCCGACCGGCCGCAACGAAGGAGACGCTCCGTGAATGCAGAACGACTGACACGCCTGAGCAAGCTATTCGTCACCTGGGTCGAGAGCATTTTGGCGATCGTGATCGTTGCCGGGA
>JBBRXI010000067.1:0-9506 GCA_038248575.1 Burkholderiales bacterium
GCATGGCCGCGTCTTCCGTGCCTTCGAAAGTTTTTTCGATGCCCTGCTGGCCGGCTACCGTAAATCATTGATCTGGTCCATGGCGCGCCCGCGACTGGTGATCGCCGGTTTCGCGGCGACCATCGTCCTCAGTGGCGTCTTGTTCACAATGGTTCCCAAGGACTTCATCCCGAGTGGCGACAGCGGGCAGATCATCGCCTTTACCGAAGGCGCGCAGGACGCCTCGTTCGCCTCGATGGTTGAACACCAGCGTGCGTTAGCCGCCATCGTTGCGCAGGAGCCGAACATCCGCTCTTTCATGTCCTCGGTCGGTGGCGGCGGCATTCGCCCGACGTCCAACACCGGTACGATTTTCATGATTCTCAAGCCGCGCAACGAGCGCAAGCTTTCGCCGGATGAAATCATCCAGCAGCTCCGTCCCAAGCTGGGTGCCGTGCCGGGCATCAAGGTCTATATGCAGAATCCACCGGTCATCCGCATCGGCGGCCAGATCACCGCCGCGCAATACCAATACACGCTGCAAAGCACCGACCTGGCCGAACTCTATCAATGGACGGAAACACTGCTTGGCAAGATTCGCCAGTTGCCCGGTTTCATTGACGTTACCAGCAACCTCAACAATCTCAGCCCGGTCGTTGCACTCGACGTCGACCGCGACAAGATCGCCACGCTGGGTTTGAGCTTCGCCCAGGTTGAGGATGCGCTGCAAAGCGCCTTCAGCGCGCGGCAGATTTCGACCATTTATGGCGCTACCAACCAGTATCAGGTCATCCTCGAAGTCGCCCCTGAATTCCAGCTCGATCCCTCGATGCTCTCCCGCCTTTATGTGCGCGCGACAAGCGGCAAACTGATCCCGCTCGACACCGTATCCCGCGTCACGCGCAAAACACAGGCGTTGACCGTCAACCACCAGGGACAGCGTCCCTCGGTCACCCTCTCCTTCAACCTCCTGCCCGGCGTTTCACTCGGCGACGCTGTTAACCGCATCAAGGCGCTTGAGCAGGAATTGCGCATGCCGGCCTCGCTCAACAGCAGCCTGCAAGGCACGGCGCAAGCCTTCCAGGCCTCGCTGCAAGGGCTTGGCCTGTTGCTGCTGATCGCCATCCTGGTGGTCTACATCGTGCTCGGCATCCTGTACGAAAGCTTCATCCACCCGCTGACCATCCTTTCCGGACTGCCCTCGGCGGCGCTCGGCGCGCTGGTCACGCTGCTTGTCTTCGGCGTCGATCTGAGTCTTTACGCCTTCGTCGGCATCATCATGCTGATCGGCATCGTCAAGAAAAATGCCATCATGATGATCGACTTCGCGCTCGACCGGCAGCGCAGCGAGCAGTTGCCCGCGCATGAAGCGATCTACCAGGCCTGTGTGATCCGTTTCCGGCCGATCATGATGACCACCATGGCCGCCCTCGTCGGCACCCTGCCCATCGCCATTGGCTTTGGCGCCGGTGCCGAGGTGCGTCGCCCCCTGGGACTGGCCGTCGTCGGCGGCCTGCTGCTCTCGCAATTTTTGACGCTCTACCTGACGCCGGTGATCTATGTGTACCTTGACCGCCTGACGCGCCGCGAAGAGGCGGCGCACCTGGCGGTCGATCCGCGCTCAAGCGTGCCGGCGAAATGACGATGGTGCCGAAGCTGCCGCTCAGCGGCCAGCGCGTCGACAAATGGCTGTGGGCGGCGCGCTTTTTCAAGACGCGTTCGCTGGCCTGCGCCGCGCTGCACGCCGGCCACGTCCGGGCGAACGGCAGTTCGCTCAAGCCGGCGCGCGAGCTGCACGCCGGCGATAGGCTCGATCTGGCGATTGGCGAGAGTCGGTGGACGGTCGTCGTACGCGGCCTCAGCGAGCAGCGCCGGCCGGCCAGCGAAGCGCAGCTGCTTTACGAGGAAAGCGCCGAGAGCAGGGCGCGGCGCGCCGCGCACAAAGAAGCGCGCCAGCTCGCGCCGACGCCGGGTAGTGAGCTGCGCGGCCGGCCGACGAAAAAAGCCCGACGACAAATCCGCGGCTTCAATGAATGCTTTTGAAGCCGCCACGCCGTCTGAGCATGCGGCCCTTCCGCTCGCAATTTCTCACGCTGCGCGAGCGCCGCATTCACCTGCGCGTCTGGGACGCGGACGAGGTCTCCGGCGCGCCGACAATAGTCGGCCTGCATGGCTGGGGGGACGTTGGCGCGACGTTTCAGTTTCTCGTCGACGCGCTGGACGGCAACTGGCGCGTCGTGGCGCCCGATTGGCGTGGCTTCGGGCTGTCGCAGTGGAACGACGGCGCCTACTGGTTTGCCGATTACCTCGCCGACCTCGACGCCCTGCTTGAGCACCTCTCGCCCGACGCGCCGGTGCGACTAGTCGGCCACAGCATGGGCGGCATCGTCGCCAGTCTCTACGCCGGAATCCGCCCGCAGCGCGTCGCCCGACTGGCCAATATCGAAGGATATCTTGCGGCCAACCCGCCCGCCGAGGCGGTTGCTCGTGTCGACCTTTGGCTCGCCCAAAACCGCGCTCCGGCGCCGGTGTTCCGCCAATACGCGAGCCACGTCGCCTTCGCCGCGCGCCTGCGCGCCGATAACCCCCGCCTGACCTCGGAGCGCGCCATTTTCCTTGCCGAGCAATCGCTGCAGGCGAGCGGAGAGGGCTTCGTTTTTGCTGCCGACCCGCATCACCGCTGGATCAGCCCGATCTACTTTCCGCTCGCCGAAGCGCAAGCCTGCTGGCGGCGCATCAGCGCGCCGGTTCTCTGGGTGTCCGGCAGGGACTCGCGCCTCGCCCAAACGCTTGCCGGGAATCGGGCCGATGCCAGCAAGCGCCACGCCGGTATCGCCGATCTGCGCGAGCTCACGCTCGCCGATTGCGGACACAACGTACATCATGACCAGCCGCAAGCGCTGGCCAGCGCGCTGACGGCATTCTTTTCGGCGTGACCGACGCGCGGCCGTGCTGACGTGCGTGCTGACGTACACTTGACCGGCGGTATTGAATCCGTTAGCGTATCCGTTGGTATTTCCTCGGGGAATTCCGTCTTGTCCCGTATCGCCCCCGCTTCTGTCGCCAGCTCGCTCGAGCCGCTCGCCCTCGACGCCGTACGCTTTGTCGGCAGCGGGCTCAATCGCCCTGAGTGCGTGTTATGCACGGCGCGTGGCGATATTTTCTCGGCTGACTGGCGCGGCGGCGTCGCGCACCTGCTTCCCGACGGGACGCAGCGGCTCTATCGCGGGACGGCACCCGACGGCCGCGAGCTGCGCCCGAACGGCATCGCACTCAACGCCGACGGATCGTTTCTGCTTGCTGATCTGGGCAGCGATCGCGGCGGCGTCTATCGCCTGACGCGCGCCGGCGAAGTGAGTGTTTTTCTCGAACGCGTCGACGGGATCGATCTGCCCCCGTCCAACTTCGTTTTCAACGATCACGCCGGACGCACCTGGATTACCATCAGCACCCGGCATATCCCGCGTGCTGACGCCTACCGCAAGGACGTTGCTGACGGCTTCATCGTTCTTGTCGACGGGCGCGGTGCGCGCATCGTCGCCGACGGGTTGGGCTATACCAACGAAGCGGCGATTGACCCGAGCGGCAACTGGCTCTACGTCAATGAAACCTTCGGCCGCCGCCTGTCGCGCTTTGCGCTCGGGCCCAGCGGCGATCTTGGCGCACGCGAAGTCGTCTGCGAGTTCGGCCCCGGAACGTTTCCCGACGGCATCGCCTTTGACTGCGCCGGCGGCGCGTGGATTACCAGTATCATCAGCAACCGCATCATTCGCGTCGCGCCCGACGGCAGCCAGGCGCTTTTCCTTGAGGACGCGGACGCCGAACACATCGCGCGCGCCGAACAGGCCTTCGCCCGCAACGAACTGGCGCGCCCGCACCTCGACGCCGTCGCCAGCCGCTGCCTGAGGAACATATCTAGCCTGGCGTTTGGCGGTGCCGAACGCTCTACCGCCTACCTCGGCTGCCTGCTCGGCGATGCCATCGCGTCAGTCGAGCTGCCCTTTGCCGGCCATCCGCTTGCTCACTGGAACTTCCATTAAATGACCACCCCCCGCCAACGCCCGAACGCGCGCGAGTCGAGAACGCTCGTCGATCGTATTTACCGCGAAATACAGGAGCGCATACTGTACCGCGAGTGGAGCGACGGCCATCAGGTGCTCGAGCAAGAGCTTGCCGAAGAACTCGGCGTCAGCCGCACGCCGGTGCGCGAAGCGCTTGTCCGGTTGCAGCGCGACGGCCTGATCAAGGTCGTACCACGCCACGGCATGCGCGTCGTGCCGATGTCGCCGACCGACGTGCGCGAAATCTACCAGATCCTCTCGAGCCTCGAGTCGCTCGCCGTCATGCTCGCCGCCGAGCGTAAGCCAAGCGCCAAGGAACTCGCACCGCTCGAGCAAAGCAACCGCAAAATGAAGAGCGCGCACGAGGCGTCGGACTTCAAGAGCTGGGCACTCGCCGACGAGATGTTTCATTACCATCTCGTCGAACTTTCCGGCAACCGGATCCTCACCGACGTGCACGAGAATTTCTGGAGTCGCGCGCAGCGCGCGCGCCTCACCATGCTATCGATCATCAGCCCGCCGGAGCGCTCGACGCAGGAGCATGCGCGGCTCATCGACGCGATACGCAGCGGCGACGGCGCGCTGGCGCGCGAAAGAATGGCGGCGCACCTTGAACATCTGATCACTTATGTGAACAACCTCGAAGAGCCCGACCGCAAACTGCTTCTGCTGCAACGATAAACTGTTCAGGGAGACAACCCGCATGGCCACCACTTCGAGCTTTCACATCGCGGTTTTGCCGGGCGACGGTATTGGCGACGAGATCATGCAGGCCGCCGAAGCAGTGCTCGTCGCCGCCGGCCAACGCGCCGGCTTTGCCTTGCGCCTCGATTATCAGAAAGCCGGGGCGCAGCACTATCTCGATACCGGCGTTGCCTTGCCCGATTCGGTTCTCGGCGTCTGCGACCGGGCCGACGCGATTCTCTTCGGCGCCATGGGCCTGCCGCATGTGCGCGGCCGCGATGGCACCGAAATCGTTCCGCAGATCGACTTGCGCTTTCACTTTGACCTCTACGCCGGCGTGCGGCCGATCCGCAGCTTCGCCGGCTTGCCGAGCCCGCTGGCCAGCGCGCGGGCGGCCGAGATCGATTTTGTCCTCGTCCGCGAAAACAGCGAAGGGCTTTTCTACGCGCGCGGCCGCAGCCAGACGCGCGGCGAGCCCGGCGCCGAAAGCGAAGTTTTCGATACGATGAAGATCAGCCGCCAGGGAACGACGCGGGTCTGCCAGTATGCCTTCATGCTCGCCGAGCGCCGCGCTCAGCAAAAGGGCCGTCCCGGCCGCGTCACCAATATCGACAAGGCCAACGTGTTTACCTCGATGGCCTTCTGGCGCCGAATCTTCAGCGAAGTGGCCGCGCAATATCCGGCGGTCGGCAGCGAAAACGCTTACGTCGACGCGATGGCGCTCAATCTCCTGATGAAGCCGTGGGCTTACGACGTGATGGTCACCGAGAACATGTTCGGCGACATTCTTTCCGACCTTGCCGCCGGTCTGGTCGGCGGCATGGGAATGGCGCCGTCAGCCGATATCGGTGATCAGCACGGCCTTTTCCAGCCAGCGCACGGTACGGCGCCCGACATCATGGGCCTGGGCAAGGCCAATCCGACGGCGATGCTGCTCTCAGCGGCGATGATGCTCGAATGGCTCGGCGAACGCCACGGCGAAACGCGTCTTGCCGACGGTGCCACGCTGATCGAAAAAGCCATTGGCGAAATTTTCGCGAGTGGAAAAATCCGTCCGATCGAGCTCGGCGGCCGGCACGGTTCGCAGGCTGTCACGCGCGCCGTCATCGATGAAATCGCTTGAGTCAGCGCGCTCGATCGGTTTGTTTACAGCGCGCCGTGCGTGACCCGGACGGTAATGCCCTCGGCAAGACAAGGCGCGATGGCGGCGCGAAAATCCAGCGAGTGCGGCATCGTCAAATGCGCCCTGAAGTCAGCGACGCTGTGCCAGCGCTCGCAGACCAAAATGCGGTCGGCGTCGCGCTCCTGATTGGGAAGATCGAGATCGATATCGACGGTCGGCGCGTACTCCAGGCAACCCGGTTCGCCGGCCAGAACCTGCGGCACCAGAGCGCGGTAGGCAGCCAGTGCGCGCGTCAGCATTCCCGGTTTAATTATGACGACGGCAAATACATAAATCATCACGGTTTTCCGCTGGTCAACGACCGTTATTGGGTCTCGGGCGAGACCCACATCCTGAACAATGAGCACTTTAACGGGTATCTTGACACCTTTCAATGAATCCTCTAACGTATCCGTTAATCCGATCTAGCGATCATTGCCGGCCTTCCAGAATATCTCCGTCGTTGTATGGCTTTCTGCACAGCGTTCCGGCTGCCTCGTCCCGAGGCGGCCGGGAAATCGACACACCACGTCACAGAGACCTAAAGGAGCAGCACCCATGAAACAGAGCGTAATCATCGCCTTTCTTGGCAAGACGCAAGACCGGTTCTGCGAGTACAACGCACCCAAAACGACCTATGAGAAGCTGCAGATGGTGACGCAGATCAAGGGCTTTGACGGCGTCGAGATGGTCTACCCGACCGAGACTTCAAGCGCCGAAGAAATCAGCGCGATGATGCGCGAGTTCAAGCTCAACTGGGCTGCGGTCAACGTCAACGTCAAGAAGGACCCGTTGTTCATATCGGGCAGCTTGTCGCGGCCGATCCGCGAAGTGCGCGAGAAGGCGGTTGGCATCATCAAGCAGGCCAAGGACTTCGCCAAAGCAGTCGGCGCGCCGCTCGTCACCTGCTGCCCGCTCTCCGACGGTTACGACATGCTGTTCCAGGTCGACTACAAGACGGCCTGGAAGTACATGATCGAAACCATCGGCGAAGCCGCTGACTACCTGCCCGAGATTCCGCTCTTCCTCGAACCGAAGTATTCGGAAGTGCGTGTGCATTGCCAGCTCGATAGCACGGCAAAAGCGCTACTTTTGCTCAAGGAAATCGGTAACAAGAACACCGGCATTACGCTGGACCTCGGACACTCGATTCAGAGCCAGGAAAATCCGGCACAAATGTTTGTCACGACGCTAGAATCCGGTTTCGACGCCTACATCCATACCAATGACAACGACACGAAGGCGGACTGGGATCTGGTCGGTGGCAGCCGCCATTTCCTGAACTACGTTGAGCTGCTGTTCTGGGCCAAGGAATACGGCTACAACAAGTATTTCACGACCGATGCCTCGCCACGGATCTTCAACATCATCGATTTCTTCGAGCGCCATGCCGAAGTGAGCCTGGGTATCTGGAACCTCGTAAACAAGCTCGACGCGAAGAAATACCGGAAATTGATGGCCGAGGAAAACTACAACGAGCTGATGTCGCTCGTCACCAAAGAGATCTATCGCCTCTAGTTTCGCTAGCATCCGCTTTTGCCCTGCACGTCGCCCTTGTTGTTCATTTCGTCACCAACCGGTTTTTCATCGAATGGAGCTTGTATGAATACTACCCAACACCTGGTCCGTCTTGCCCTCGTCGCCGCCGGACTCGTCCTCACCTCGGGCGCTTACGCGCAAACCGTCCTCAAATTCAGCCACACCGACCAGCAGCAGGGCGCGCGCCAAGCCGGCGCCCAGATCTTCGCCAAGAAAGTCGCCGAGTACACGCAGAACCGTTACAAGGTGAATGTCTTCTGCTGCAGCCAACTCGGCAACGACCCGAAGAACATCGAGCAACTCGTCGCCGGCGGCATCGACTTCACCGTCTCGGCCACCGGTTCGTACGCGCCGCATATCGACACACTCAATCTGACCATGCTGCCCTTCATGTTCGACAGCTACGAGCAGGGCTGGCGGTTCTACGACACGTCGAAATGGCTCAAGACCCAGTTCGACAAGGCGCCGGCCAAGGGCTTCCGCTTCCTGGCCACCTGGGAAGCCGGCTTCCGCTCCATGACGACCAAGGACCCGATCAACAGCCCGGCCGACGCCAAGGGCAAGAAGCTGCGCACTTTCCCGAACGAAATGATGCGCTGGCTGCTCGAGGACGTCGGCTTTGGCGTGCAGATCATGCCGTTGCCCGAGGTTTATCTGGCGATCCAGCAGGGTGCTGTTGCCGGCCAGGAAAACCCGATCGATACGATCTACTCGAACAAGTTCTACGAAGTCGCGCCGAACGTCACGCTGACCCGCCACGTCTATAGTCCGATTCCGATGGCGATATCCGAAAAGACCTGGCAGAAGCTGTCGCCCGAGGACCAGAAAGCGGTCAGGCGCGCTGCCGAAGAAGCCGGCGCCTGGAATCGTGCCGAGGTCAAAGCGAACGAAGAGAAGCAGCTCGCCGAAATGGCCAGCAAGGGCGCCAAGATCAACAGCCCGGCGCTGACTCCCTTCCGCGATGCCGTCAAGCCGACTTACGAGAAGGCCAAAGCCAAGTGGGGCACCGACACCGACGCGATCCTGGCCGACGCCGCTGCGGTGCGCAAGGCGCTGCCGGTCAAGTAAGCGCTGCCAGCCCTGAGAGAAAGGAAACCTCGTGACTGCCGCCGAACTTCGCCTTGCCGGAAAACCTGAACTGTTGCCCTGCGGTCCGCTGCAGGCCTGGCCTGTGCATTGGCTCGGCCGGCTGATCGACTGGGCGCTGGTCGGCGCCGCGGCCATGATGATCGCCCTGGTTTTCTTCAACGTCTGCGCGCACGCCGCCGGCCATGACCTGGCCCAGACCACCGAAGCCTGCGAATTCCTGATGGTCTGGGTCTCCTTTCTCGGCGGTGCGTCGATCGTCCGCCGTTCGGGGCACATGACGATCACCGAGTTCATCGACAAACTCGACGGCAAGAGCCGTCTTGCCGCCGACTTTGTCGTCCAGCTCTTCGCCCTCGTCGTTCTCGGCATCCTCTTCTGGAACGGCCTGATCATCATCGCCAACAACTGGGGCAACATCCTCACGGTTCTGCAGATCCCGATGTCCTGGCAATACATGCCGCTGTCGATCGGCAGCGGCGCCGGCATGGTCTTCGTCGCCTACGACCTGATGCAAATCCTGCGTGGAAAATCACGCGAAGAACGTTACGGAGTTGACGACTAATGCTCACGATTCAAGTCTTCGGCGTCTTCTTCATCATCGCTCTCGCCGGCATTCCGCTTTATTACGCGCTGATCGCGACGACGGCCGGAATGGTCTATTTCAAGGACCTGCCGTATCAGCTCGACTCGCTCTTCCTCAACCTGATCGCCGGCGTCGAGCCATTCATCCTGATTGCCGTGCCGCTCTTCATCTTTGCCGGCGAACTCCTCTCGCGCGGCGGCGTTGGCAAGCGCATCGTCGCCTTTGCGCGCGTCCTCTTCGGCTGGATGCCGGGCGGCATGGGCGTCGTCACCATCGTCTCCTGCCTGTTGTTCGGCGGCGTCTCGGGGTCGGCGATCGCCGATAACGCGGCGCTCGGGTCGCTCGTTGCGCCGACGATGTAGGGCAAGGGTTTTCACCCCCACGTCACGGCGGCGCGGCTCTCGGTCGC
>JBBRXI010000068.1:0-9490 GCA_038248575.1 Burkholderiales bacterium
ACGCTTTGCTTCATGCCGACGATCAGCGTTTCGCGCACACCGACCTTCGGATTGGCCTTGAGCATCGCGTCGACCGCCGCTTCAGGACTCTTTTCGGCGGCTTCGGCAGCTTTCGTCGAGGCGCGCATGAAGCGCCTGACGAGATCCGGGTTCTCGGTCAGCAGATTCTTGTTGGCGACGATGCCCGAGTTGATCTGGTTGATCCCCGAATCGGCGAACCGGATGGCGTTGACCGGCTTGCCCGTCGCGTCCTGCAACTTGACCGACTGGTCCATCACCGAACCGAGCAGCAGGTCGGCCTGGCCGGTCATCACCGCGTTAAGCTTGGTCTGGCCGTCACCGGAAACGATCTTGACCTGGTCGGGCTGGATGTTGTTGATCTTGAGGAAAAGCGGCCACATCTGCGAGACGGCGTCGCCCGGCGACGTCGCGACGGTCTTGCCGATGATGTCTTTCGGGGTTTTGATGCCTTTTTCGGTGAAGCCCATCGCCGCCATCGGGCTCAGCTGAAAGAGCACGCCGGTCGATTTAAGCGGTGCGCCCTTGGCCGCGGCTTTGATCATCGTGCCGATGTCGATATAGCCGAACGTCGCCGATTTGGCGGCAACGGCCTGCGCCGTGACGCCCGAACCGCGCCCTTCCTGGATGTCGAGATCGATGCCTTCGTCGGCATAGAAGCCGCGTTCCTTGCCGAGGAAGAAGGGCGCGTGCTCGCTGTAAAGATACCAGTTGAGCATCAGCGTCACTTTTTCCTGTGGTTTGGTTTGCGCCTGCACCGGCAACGCGGCGAGGGCGAGTGCGGCGACGAGTCCTGCGAGCAAAACGGGAATACGTTTTTTCATGGCGGTCTCCTTGCTGGATTAATGAAGCGAAAATCTAGAATTGTTGCCGTTGTGAAGCGTGCCAAGGAATCATCAGGCGCTCGGCGACGTCGATGGCGAGAAAGAGCAGGACGCCGATCGAAGACAGGACGACGAGCGCGGCGAACATCAGCGGCAAGTCGAAGTTGCCGTTGGCGACCTGCAACACATAACCGATTCCCGAATTGGAACCGACAAATTCGCCGACCACGGCGCCGACGACGGCGAGCGTGATCGACACCTTGAGGCCGCTGAAAATCGCCGGCATGGCCTGCGGCAGACTGATCTTGAAGAAGGTCTGCAGACGCGTCGCGCCCATCGAGCGCGCCAGATCGAGCATGTCGGGTTCGACCGATTTAAAGCCCATGACGGTGGACACGACGACCGGGAAAAACCCGAGCAGGAAGGCCGAGATTATTTTCGGCAGGATGCCAAAGCCGAACCAGACGACGAAGAGCGGGGCAATGGCGATCTTCGGAATGCTCTGCGAAAAGACGAGCAGCGGATAGACGTAGGATTCGACGACACGCGAGTAGGCGATGACCATGGCCAGCGGAATGCCGATGACGATGGTCAGCGCAAAACCGCCGAGCGTGGCTTGTGTCGTTTGCCAGCTCTCCTTGAGCAGACGGCTCCATTCGGCGATCAATTGACCGACGACCTGCTCGGGGCGGGGAATCAGATAGGCGGGGATGGCGAAGACACGGATAGCCAGATCCCAAAGGACGAGCAGCAGAACAATCAGCAGAAATGGCCTGATGGCCGGAGAAAGCATCAGTCGGCGCAACATTGGCACGTCCCCCGGTGGCCCAGCAGTTCGATCTACGTTGGCGGGCGACGGTCGTCGGCCCCTCGGCGCTTTGTGGCGCTGTTCCCGCATGATGCCGAGAATCCTCGGCCGGATATGGAAACGTTTACATGGATTATTCTGAATCGAGGTTTGCTTGTCAAGCATTGCGAGCGCGCAGGGTGTGATGCCGAACGGAAGGTCCGGGGCGATTCTTTTATCCTTGGCCCCTTGACCCACACAGCGACGGAAAAGGAGGAATCATGCACAGCTCACTAACCGGCCTTGCTTCATTGACGCTGCTCGCTGCGGCATTCATCGCCGTGCCGGCGTCTGCTCAGACTGGAACCGGGCCCAATGCGGCTGAGCGCGACCGCGTCTCGCGTCGCTGCGCGTCGACGAGCGCAACGGTGGGCGCGTCGGCGCCGTGTCCTGGCGAAGTCATCCTCGACAGTACGAACGTCGCGCCGCGCGGCGTCCGGCCGCCGATAAGCAACCCGCCCGCCGGCGAAGGCACAGGCGACGGCAGAGCGGGCCAGAATTCCGCAGGCAGCGGCGTTCCGGGCCGTGCCGCAGCGAGTGGCACGGGAGGATCGGCAACGGTCGGAGCAGGGACAGTTGGATCAGGAACGACCGCAACCGGAACGACCGCAACCGGCGCGCCAGGCAGTGGCGGCGCGGCAGGCGCCAGCGCTGGAGGTGCGCCCGCCCGCTAGGCTACGGGCGGCGCTGCCGGCGTGGGCGCGCCCCGTCAGCCGGCGATCACCGCCTCCTCGTTTTGCGCCAGCTCGACGTGATGCGTCATTTGCGCCTGGATCGCGGTCAGGGCGATGGTGAATACGATGTCGTCGACCAGCGCGCCGCGCGACAAGTCGTTGACCGGCTTGCGCAGTCCTTGCAGCATCGGGCCGACCGAGACGACGTTGGCGCTGCGCTGCACGGCCTTGTACGTCGTGTTGCCGGTGTTGAGGTCCGGAAAGATGAAGACCGTCGCCTGGCCGGCAACCGGGCTGTCCGGCGCTTTTTGCTTGCCGACGTCCATGACTGAGGCCGCGTCGTACTGCAGCGGGCCGTCGAGGACGAGTTCGGGGTAGTCGCGATGGGCAATTTCGGTTGCCCGACGGACTTTCTCGACGTCGACACCGCTACCCGACGTGCCCGTGCTGTAGCTGATCATTGCTACTTTCGGCGTGATCCCGAAAGCCGCGGCGCTGTCGGCGCTTTGCTTGGCAATTTCGGCGAGTTGTTCGGCGGTCGGCACGGGATTGATCGCGCAGTCGCCATAGACGAGGACCTGATCGGGCATCAGCATGAAGAAAACCGACGAGACGATCGACGATCCGGGTGAGGTCTTGATCAGTTGTAGCGCCGGCCGCACCGTGCTCGCCGTAGTGTGGATCGCCCCCGAAACCAGGCCATCGACTTCGTCGATAGCCAGCATCATGGTGCCGAGAACGACGTTGTCCTCGAGCAATGCCGCCGCCTGTGGCGCGCTGAGTCCCTTGGCTTTGCGCAATTCGACCATCGGCGCCACGTAGCGGCTGCGGATCAGTTCCGGATCGAGGATTTCAAGTCGCGCCGGCAGCGTGATGCCCTGCGACGCAGCGACCGTTTCGATGATTTCGCGCTTGCCGAGCAAAACGCACTGGGCAATGCCTTTTTCCGCGCAGATGACCGCGGCGCGTACGGTGCGCGGCTCCTCGCCCTCGGGAAGGACGATGCGTTTTTGCGCCGAACGCGCTTTCTGGATGAGCTGATAACGAAAGGCCGGCGGTGAAAGCGTCGTCGTTTCGGGCAGGTGGAAAGCGGCCGAAATCGATTCGGTATCGAGGTGTTCGGCGACCGTGTCGAGCGCGGCGTTCATGCGCGTGAGATCGTCGCCAGGGACGGCGTCGGGGAAATGGCTGATTCGGCGCGCGGTAATGAAGCTGTCGTGGCCAGTGCGCAGGATAGGCAGGCCGCTATTGAGTGCCGGCGCGGCAAGTTCCATCACCGGCGGTGAAATTTCGCTCGCGTGCGTGAGCAACAGGCCGGCGAGCTGGATGCCCCGGCTCTCGGCGAGCGCCACCGCGAGGATGATATCGTCGCGATCACCCGAGGTGATGACCAGCGTTCCCGGGCGCAAGCGCGCAATGAACTCAACGACCGAACGGGCGGCGATGATGGTCTCGCTGACGCGCCGCGTCGCAAGTTCGCCGGTGGCGATGATCTCGGCATTCAAGTGCTGGGCGAGGTCGAGTGTGCGCGGCGCGTGCAGGATCGGGTTTTCATGGACGACGCCCCAGACGCGAATGTTTTTTAACAGGGCTTTAGCGGCGTCGGTGTCAAACTCTTCGGCCGCCCTGTTGAAGACGACGCCGGCCAGCCTGCAGTCCTCGTTGGTGAAATGACTGATGCTCAGGCGCAAATCGGCCACTGCGTTGCTCACCGAAGCGTCGGAAACGACGATGACTTCGGCTTTGAGGCTGCGCGCGATATCGACGTTGAGTTGAGAAATGAACGAGTGCGAGCCGTCGGTATGCAGTCCTTCGATAATCAGCACATCGGCATCGTCACCGGCCTTCATGCAGAGCGCGACGATATCCTCGAGCAGTTCGCCATGATCGTTGGCGGCAATCCGTTCGGCGACTTCGTGCAGCGACAGCGCTTCGGGCGTTTCCATCTGGAAGATCTGGCGCGCGAAAAAAGTCGAGTTGTCGCTGATGTCCTGTGCTACCGGCTTGGCAAAGGCGACGGCAACCCCCTGGCGTTGCAAGGCGCGGACAATGCCGAGCGACACCGTCGTGAGCCCGACGCCGTGCCCGGCCGGCGTGACGAAAAATCGTTGCGTGAAACGTTGAGTCATCGGACGCTCTCTTTCGCGTTATGTTCAGGACTGGTGCAAGCTGAAATAGGTTATGCGAGGGTTATGCGCTCAGGCGATGATGCGGCCAAGCGTGGCAAAGGCGATGGTTAGGAGTCCGAGATACAGGTTGGCATGAACCATTTGCCGGATGCGATTGAGCGCCGTTGCGCCGGCTGGCCAGTTCTCGTCGGCGACGGCGCGCCGCAACGCGGCGTAGGGGCCGGTGGCCACGTAAATGAAGATGGCGATCATGACCAGACCGCTCGTTAGCATAAGGTGCCAGCCAAGCGGGGCGGCAGAAAAACCGCGCTGTGTAAACAGGATCAGACCGCTGCCGGCGATGAGGCCGACGGCCCACCACAGGCAAGCGAAAAAGCGCGCGAAAACACCGCCCCACAGTCGCAGGCGCAATGCCGGTTCAAGGAGTTCGGCCGCCGCTGGTCGCAGGCAGACGGTCGCGAAGAACATACCGCCGACCCAGACGACGGCGCTCGCGATATGAAGAAAAAGCAGCACAGCGTAAACGTTCATGATCTTCCTATTAGTTCGGCGAGATTATGTTTGAATTCGTCACCCCGGCAAAGGCCGGGGTCCAGGTAAAAAACCTCTGCGTCTACTGAATTCCGGACGCTGAACTTACTACGCTCGCTTTCGCCGGAATGACAGCCAGTTCATACTTCTTGTCGCCGGATCAATAGCGCCAAGCGGCCAGGCGCTGTGCAGGCAGAGCGACGGTCCCGGCAGAAAAATCGCTGGCCGATCATCGTCCGGCGATCAGCTGTCGAGCGTCTTGATCAGTTCGAACAGGCGCTGATAGAACTTGGGCGCCGTGATGGTTACTTCGCCAACTTTGACGAGCGTATCCTTGTCCGCCGCCCACGGCAACGATAACGATCCGATCCCGGAAACGCTAACGCCAGCGCTGCTACCGCGCGATTTCAGCTCAAAGCGTGTTTCCATGGCGTTCGCATAGACGACGGAGCCCAGGCTGCTCGGAAGACAGACCAGCGTGATCGTCAGTTTGCTCGCCTGTTCCGACGTCGGCTGAAAATACTTGTCGCCGCGCACGGTGAGGGTGCGCGTCAGCATCAGCGCGCCGTCGATCTGATAACCCTGGCTGAGCAAGGCGCGCTGACCGACCTCGCATGCGCCTGCGGGTTCACGGTCGCTGAAGTACTGGAACGGTGTCTCGGCCGGGAAGGTTTCACCCTGATAGACGTGGCGCGGCGTCGAAACGCAGCCGGTAAGCAGCAGCGCGAAGGCAAGCGCCATCGGCCGACAGCAGACGATGAAGGCAGAAGAGACGGGGGGCACGGGCGGGCGTCGTAAGGGCACGAAAAGGCAGGCAGCGCGAAATTTGGGCGACAAGCCGCCATTCTACCCTTGGCACAGCGCAATTTCGGCGAAGAATGTGATTGGCCGCTAAAGTTCGGCTGGGCTCGATGCGCCGGTCTTGAAGTGCTCGACAAACCAGTTGCTGGCGTCCCGCGTCGCCCCTTCCAGGTCGGCAGTGCCGCCGTCGGCGCTGGCTTTGGTTTTCAGCTTGAGCTCCTTGGCGCAGCCTATTTCCTGCAACGCACGCGTATTGCTGGCGATGCGCTGGGCGTCACTCGCATCGAGCAGGACGAGCAATGGTGAATCGAGCGAGCGCAGGTAGAGCATCCCGGCGAGGTCGATCAGACCGCCGCGGCAAACGATCGCGGCAATGTCGTGATCACGCAGTGCGGCGACACGAACCGCAACCGGCGCCGTGGCGTCCGCGGCCCACAGGCCGATCGGTAGTGTTGGTAGTTCACCAAGTTGCATGCGGTTCTTGACGAGACTGAGGAAGTCGAGCAGCCGCTTGGCGAGCAGCGGGACGTTGTAATGCACGTCGGAAAAGCGTTCCTCGTTCTCGGTCAGCAGATCGACGCTTAAAGTCGACAGGCCGGCGACGTGAAAGAGCCGGGCTACGGCCTCGTTGCGCGCATCCTGGGCGAGGCCGTCATGCGCCAGAACGACGAGGCCGCACGCGTTCGCGGCAAGTGCCAGGCGTCCGTGCAGCAAACCGTGTGCGGAAACGACCGAGACGGGGATGGCGAAATCGTCGGGCGTCGGCTCGCTCATCGGCGTGCGAGCCTGACTGGGATGCGCTGGGCGCCGAACGGCTTGTCGAACTTGCCGAAGCGGCCGGCAATCAAGGTCCGGCAGTGCGGACAACGGGCGTCGTCGGGCAGGTCGTAATGACGGATCGTATGCCAGTCGCGCTCGATCAACGCGGCGTGGCAAGCCGGGCAGAAGGTCGTGCCGCCCTCGCTGTCATGCACGTTACCGGTATAGACGTAGCGCACACCGGCGTCGATCGCAATGCTGCGCGCGTGGCTCAGCGTCGCCAGCGGCGTGCGCGGCAGATGGTCCATTTTCCAATCGGGATGGAAGGCGGTGAAGTGCAGCGGAACGTCAGGTCCGAGTTCGCGCGCCACCCATTTGGACAGGGCTTTCAACTCGCGCCGCGTATCGTTTTGGCCGGGAATGACGAGCGTCGTGATTTCGAGCCAGCATTCGGTTTCATGATGGATAGAAGCGAGCAGGTCAAGAACCGGTTGCAGGTGCCCGCCGCAAAACTTGACATAAAACTCGTCGGTGAAGCCCTTGAGGTCGACGTTGGCGGCGTCCATCACCGCGTAGAACGCTTTGGCCGGCTCGGCGTACATGTAGCCGGCGGTGACCGCCACCGCCTTGATGTTGCGCTGATGACAGGCGAGCGCGGTGTCGATCGCGTATTCGGCGAAGACCACCGGGTCGTTGTAGGTAAAGGCCACCGACTGGGCGCCGTACGCCGCCGCGGCGGCCGCGATGCCGTCCGGACTTGCCGAGTCCATCAGCCGGTCCATGTCCTTTGACTTCGAAATATCCCAGTTCTGGCAGAACTTGCACGCCAGGTTGCAGCCGGCGGTGCCGAACGAGAGGATCGACGAGCCGGGGTGAAAATGGTTGAGCGGCTTTTTTTCGATCGGGTCGATGCAAAAGCCCGACGAGCGGCCGTACGAGGTGAGCACCATCTGACCGCCGACGTTCTGGCGAATGAAACAAGCGCCGCGCTGGCCGTCGTGCAGTTTGCAATCGCGCGGGCACAGGTCGCACTGGATGCGGGCCGGCTTGCCCTCGACCGCAGGCACCGGGTGCCACCAGCGCGCCGGGTGCGCTGATTCGGGGGTCTTCATGTTTCCTTCCATTTCTGTACTCCATAGCGGGCGAGCACGATCCGCTCGTCCCAGAAGTCGGCCGCAAGTCCGGCCTTGAGCTTGAGCTGGGCCAGGAACTGCCGTGGGTCGGACAAGGATTCCCAGACCTGCGGCAAAAAGGTCGCTCGCCGACTGTCGTGGGTCAGGATAAGACCATCGATGCCTGGGCGCAAGCGCGCAGCGGCGTCGGTTTCGTCGGTAAAATCGAGCGCTTCCGGTGCCGCCAGCAGCGAGACTTCGACGCGCGTACGCCCGAGCTCCTCGGCGCTCAGCGGCGCAAAACGCGGGTCGTGAAAGGCCGCCGCCGTGGCGTTAGCGGCAACGTCGCTGGTCAGCGGTCGGTACGCCTCGAGGCTGCCAATGCAGCCGCGCAAATGGCCGTTTTGCGTCAGTGTGACGAAGGTCGCGCCAAGGCGCGCGAGCTCCGGATGCGACGTCACCGTACGCGGCTCGCGAGCGAAGCGTTTTTCGATCGCGTTGCGGGCAATCGTCAACAGGGCAAAACCGAGCGGATCAGTGGGCATGACTCTCTGTCTCGTGAAAAGCGAACGCACCGTAACCGACGACGCGGGCCTTGTCGCCGGCCGTATCGCCCGAGTTGCGCAGGTCGAGCGTTTCTGCCTGCAACTGGTGGCGCCGCGCCGCGAGCAGCAGACCGTTAATCGGCGAAGCGCCGCAGGCTTGCTGGTGATCGAGCGTCGGAGCAAGGCTCACGATATCGCGTGCCGTGCGCGTATCGATCTGCCGCGCCATCGCGTAGGGCAGGTAGTGCGACAAATCGGAGCTGACGACGATCAAGGTTTCCGCGCCGCCCCATACACGCTCGAGCACTTCGGCGACTTCTTCGGGCGATGCGTCGCCGACAGCCAGCGGGAGCAGCGAAAAATCGCCGAGCACGGTCTGCAGGAAGGGCAGTTGCACCTCGAGCGAATGCTCGTCGGCATGCGCCGCGTCATCGACAACGACCTGCGGCAGACCGTCGAGCGTGGTCACTGCCTGCTGGTCGACGGGGACGACGCCGAGCGGCGTCGCAAATCCGGTGCACGACGGCAAGGCAACGCCACGGATGGCGACGCGATGCGTCGGCCCGAGCAGAACCACGCGGGAAATGGAATCACGGGAATCGCGCAGTGCGGCGAGCCGGGCATAAACACTCGCCGCAATCGGTCCCGAGTAGATGTAGCTGGCGTGCGGAACGATCACCGCCTTTGGTCGCCGGGAAAATTCCTTGGGCGCCGAGGCGAGCATCTGCTCGATATCGCGCGACAAAGCCTGTGCACAACCCGGATAAAACTTGGCGGCAACAGCCGGAAGACGTAAACGAAGACTCATGCGATCTCTCCCTTCTCCCAATATAGGGTCACACATCAGGAAGACAAGCTGGGGAGGCCGGAGGGAATGGGAAGGCGAAGAGCGACGAGTCGCCGCTCTCTTCACCGTCGCAACGGGGCGCCGCCGCTCCTATCCCAAGCGCATTGCCCCTGTTTGCAAGGCATCGAGCGGCCGCAAGGTTTGCGCCTGACCGCCGAAGCTGGCGTTTCCGATCACCTCCTGCTTTTTCTATTATTTGGCGACGCTACGCGTCGGGTGTAGCAAAGTCAATATGACTGATGTATTTGTTTTTCCACAGGTCCGGCGTTGAAACGAAAGCGGTGAATCACCCCATCGACATAGTCGGGTATGGCGGTGATTGAGTCGGCGCCATTTGATGCCGGCCGTGAGGCGTACGCCGATGGCTCGCGACGTGACGTGTAGAATGTTCGTATCGTCGATC
>JBBRXI010000069.1:0-9393 GCA_038248575.1 Burkholderiales bacterium
AACGCTCTACCACAACCTTGCGCGCAACCATGAAGAGTCCGCACTCGCCGAAGTCGAGCAAGGCGTGACGCTCGCTGCGCAGCAGCTGCAACTGGCCGGCAACGTCCAGGCTGCGGTCCTTGCGCTGCAGGCCGCCGATGCCCGCCTGGCCGGCAACAATCGCCCGCAGTTCAGCGCTTTGCGCAAGGTTCTGTTGCGCGACCTCGATCGCCTGCAAGCAATGCCGCAAGTCGATCTCGTCGGCATGAGCCTGCGCCTGGAGGGCGCCATCGCCGCCATCGATGGGCTGCCGCTGGCCGTGAGCGGCCGGCCGCGCGACGAGGACAGGGAGAAGCGCACGGCCCCGAACGAGACGGCGCCGGCGGTCAGTTCGCTGGCTTTCTGGGAGCGCCTGGCTGGCGAATTCTGGGCCGAACTGCGTGGCCTCGTGCGCATCCAGCGCTTCGATCGCGAAGAGCCGGCTCTGCTCGCGCCGGGACAGGCGTTTTTCTTGCGCGAGAATCTCAAGTTGCGCCTGCTCAGCGCGCGTCTGGCGTTCCTCGCGCGCGACGAGTGGGCCTTGCGCAACGAGTTGCGGCAGGCGCAGTCCTGGGTCGATCGCTATTTCGACGGCGGCGATAAATCGGTGCAGGGTGTGCAGGCGGCGCTCAAGCAGCTGTCGGCGGCCGACATCCGCATCGAAGTGCCCAACCTCAACGAAAGTCTTTCGGCGATCAAGAACTTCAAGCCCGTCAAGGAACGTAAGTGAGATTGCGCAAAGTAACCGAGTTCAGCGCGACCCGCGCTTCGGTCGCCAGGCGCAGCGCATGAAAGCCCTGCTCTGGGTGCTGGCACTGTTCGCGCTGGCCGTCGGCGTTTCGCTCGCGGCGCATTACAACGATGGTTATCTGCTCGTCGTGTGGCCTCCGTATCGCGCAGAAATTTCGGCGAACCTAGCGATCCTGCTGCTCGTCGCCGGCTTTCTCACGGCTTATGCCTTGTTGCGGGCGATGGCGCTGGCCCTCGCGCTGCCGCGCCGCGTTCGCGCCTTCCGCGAACGCCGCCGGCGCGAGCGTGTGAGCCACGATTTCTACGCGGTCGTGCGCCTTTTCTTCGCAGGGCGCTACGGCCAGGCGCTCAAAAAGGCCGGGGAAGCGCATTTCGCCGATCACTCGCCCGGCCTCGCCGCGCTGCTCGCGGCGCGCGCGGCGCAGCGGCTGCACGAGCCCGAAAAGCAGCAGGCCTGGCTCGCGCGTGCGGTGCAGAATGATCCTAAAATGCGCCCGGCGTGCCTGATGCTCGAAGCCGAGATGCATATCGAGATGCGCCGCTTCGCCGAGGCGCTCGGCGCGTTGAAACGCCTGCGAGAACTCACCGGCCGGCACATCGCTGCGCTACGCCTCGAACTGCGTGCTCGCCAGGGCACCGGCGACTGGGACGAGGTCCTGCGCATTGCGCGTCGGCTCGAAAGGCGCCATGCCTTGTCCGCGCGGTCGGCGCAGGAGATCACGCGCGAGGCGCATCAGGAGAATATCCGCGTGCGCCGCCTTGACCTTGCCGCCCTGCAGGCCTATCAGCGCGCGATGCCGGAGCGCGAAGCGAACCCGCTTCTGGCGCGCGCCTACGCCGAAGCGCTGATCGGACTAGCGGCGTACGAAGACGCGCAGCGCTTTATCGAGGCGCAACTCGAACGCCAATGGGATTCGCACCTCGCCGGCCTCTACGGACTCGCCCGCGGCGGCGATCTACCGGCCGGCATCGCCTGCGCCGAGCGCTGGTTGCTGGTCCATCGCGACGACCCGGAACTACTCCTCGCGCTCGGCCGGATGTGTGTCGCGGAGCGTCTGTGGGACAAGGGGCAAAGCTATCTCGAAGCGTCGCTGGCGGTCGTTGACCGGCGCGAAGTCCGCCTTGAACTGGCCCGCCTCTGCGAACTCAGCGCCCGCGCCGACGAGGCAATGACGCATTACCGGGCGGCTGCCGAGCAGACGACGTAGAGACAGGCAAGCACCGCGTGACTCGTCAGGCGCTCAGAACCCCCGGTCGGTGAACGGCATGACGAGTTTTTCGACGAGATGGATCAAGTCGTCGCGAACCCTTGCCAGGTGTTCCTTGATTTGCCGTTCGGCCTTTGCCGCGTTGCCAGCGATGACGCTGCGCGTGAACGCGTCGTGTTCGGCAAACGAGGTCGTCGTCCGTCCCTGCAGCGCGACGTAGCCCAGCCGGAGCCGGTGCCACTGGTCGTTGAGGTTCTTGATGATCTGTTCGGCGCGTTCGTTGTCGGCCATCAGAAAGAGCGTGTTGTGCAAGTGGATATCGGCTTGTAGCCAGACGTCGGCGTCGCTCGCCTGGACCGCGGCCTTCATATCGGCAAGCGCGTTGGCGAGGTCCTTGCGCAAATCCTCGTCGCGGCATGTGGCGGCCTTGGCGATGAGCATCCCCTCAATGGCGATCTTGAGTTCGAAAATGTCGCGAATATCGGCAAGGTCAAGCATATAGACGCGCCAGCCCTTGCGCGCCTCGTTGACCAGCAGCCCTTCCTTCTCGAGCCGTTGAAACGCTTCGCGCACCGGCGTGCGGCTGATCTTGAGCTGTTCGGTGATCTGCGCATCGGTGATGAACTGGCCCGGCTTGAAGCCGAGGGTGATGATTTGCTCGCGAACGTAGTCGTACGCGTGCTGCTGGTAGGTGGTGAGTTCATTGCCCATACGCGCGATTCCTGCGTGAAATCCAGACGAGAGTTTAGCACGCACAAAAAATGTTTGATTTCGGTGTACTTGTCTCGTGCCGTTCAGTATATTGAGAACTACAAAATACGTATATCGCACACAACCACCGATCAACGCGCAACGCATGCAGAAAAGTGAGGCCCTGATGCTTGTCACTCCGGAAAAGCTCTCTGAACTTGACGAAATGGCGTACCAGATCCGCCGGCTCAGTGTGGAAATGATCACCTACGGCAAATGGGGTCATATCGGCGGCGCGTTTTCGATGGCCGAATTGCTCTCGGTTCTCTATTTCCATGTCATGTCGGTCAAGCCTGAAGAACCCACATGGGACGCGCGCGACCGCCTCGTTCTCTCCAAGGCGCACGGCTCGCCGGCGCTCTACGCGGCGCTTGCGCTGCGCGGCTTCTATCCGCTTGAACAGGTCTACAGTTATTGCGAACTGGGCGGCTTCGAGGGGCATACCGACATGGCGCGCACACCGGGGCTCGAGTCCTCGGGCGGCCCGCTCGGCATGGGGCTGTCGGTCGCCGTTGGCATGGCGCTGGCCATGCGCTTTCGCGAAAACCCACGTGGCCGCGTGTTCTGCATCCAGGGCGACGGCGAGAGCAACGAAGGCAACGTCTGGGAAGCGGCGATGTCGGCCGCGCACTACCATCTCGACAATCTGATCGCCGTCGTCGACTACAACAAAGTCATGGCCAAAGGTTTTGTCTGGGACGAAATGGCCATCGAGCCGTTTGCCGACAAGTGGCGGGCTTTTGGCTGGGACGTCATCGAGATTGACGGACACGATCTTCCGGCACTTGTCGACGCCTTCCACCGCGCGCGCTGGGTGATGCCGCGCGGCAAGCCGATCGTCGTCATCGCCCACACGGTCAAGGGCCGGGGCGTCGAAATGGCCGAATTCAATTACAAGTGGCATACCCACGCGCCGGACCCGGCGACGGCGGACGGCATGCTCAGGGAACTGGCGCACACCTACGGGCGGCCCGAACACGGCTATAGCAAACTCGGTGTCGAAGAGATCAAGGAGGACTTTTATGGCGGAGAATAAAATGGGCGCAGCGGCGGGCAACCCGGTCGAGATGCGCGACGCCTTCGGCCAGACGCTCGTCGAACTCGGTCGGCAGTATCCGGAGATGATCACGCTCGACGCCGACCTGCACACCTCGTCGAAGGCGACGATGTTCAAGAAGGCCTATCCCGACCGCTTCGTCCAGGTCGGCATCGCCGAGCAGAACCTGTTCGGCATTTCGGCCGGACTCGCGCTCTCCGGTTTCATGCCGTTCCCGTCGACCTTTGCCGTTTTCGCAACGCGGCGCGCGCTCGACCAGATCGCCATTTCGATCAGCTTCCCGAACCTCAATGTCAAGATACCTGGCTCCTACGTCGGTCTCCCGACGAGCCGCGCCGGCGCTTCACACAACTGCATCGAAGACATCGCCGTGATGCGCGCGCTGCCCAATATGCGCGTTGCCGATCCGGCCGACGCCAACGATCTGCGCGCCATCATGCGCGCCGCCGCCGCGGTGCACGGCCCGGTCTATTTCCGTATTGCGCGCATGGCGATGCCGGAGATCTTCGCCGCCGACCACACGTTCAAGTGGGGCAAGGGTGTTCTCCTGCGCGAAGGACGCGATGTCAGCCTGTTCGCCACCGGCATTATGACGACCTTCTGCCTCAGAGCCGCCGACCTGCTCGCCGCCGAGGGC
Source organism: Burkholderiales bacterium (assembly GCA_038248575.1). Classification (GTDB taxonomy): domain Bacteria; phylum Pseudomonadota; class Gammaproteobacteria; order Burkholderiales; family Rhodocyclaceae; genus Propionivibrio. Next base: position 4,421 of record JBBRXI010000069.1, read on the forward strand.
TTCTCCGCGGAAGTGGTGCACCTGGCTTCGATCAAGCCGATCGACCGCGAACTGATCGTTGCCAGCGCCGCGCGTACCGGCTGTGTGGTCACGGCTGAAAACGCAACGATCAACGGCGGCTTCGGCGCAGCGGTCCTCGAAGTGCTCGGCGAAGAGTGCCCGGTTCCGACCCAGCGTATCGGCGTGCGCGACCGCTGGGTCGATAGCGGCGGCGTCAAGGAGCTATTTACACACCACGGCATGCAGGCCGAGGATATCGCCACCGCGGCGAAAAAAGCCATGGCTGGCAAGCGGGGACGCAAATGACGCTGCTGCGCGACCCGCTCGACTGGTTCTCGCAGACGCTGCGCCTCACCGGCGTCGCGCATACCACGCCCGAACGCGCCGGGCGCCCCGAATTCATCGGCAAGCGGCTCGGGCTGCTCAACGGTTCGTCGTGGGTGACACCGTGGGCCAATTACTTCGGCCGCCTGTACCTGCCCGGCGCGCACCTCATCAACGTGGGCAACGAAGCGGTGCAGATCAACTTCATGGAAGCGCACCAGCGCGGCCTGCCGACGCCGCCGCAGTCGAATATCGACGCCTTCGTCCGCTACGCGCGCGACCTCGCTGAAATGGGTCACGTCGACGCCATCCTGATCACCTGCTCGACGATGAACCGCTCGGTCCCGGCGGTCCTGGAGGCGATGCGCCCTTACGCCATCCCGGTCATCCAGATCGACCGGCCGATCATGGAGAACGCGGTCAATCATGGCGGCCGGACGCTCGTCATCGCAACGCACGGGCCGACGGTGGCGAGCACGCAGACGCTCTTGCGCGAAACCGCCGCCGAGTTCGGGAAAACCATCGCCTTTGCCGGCGAAACCGTCGAGGCCGCCTGGTATCGGCTCGCCGAGGGCGAGGTCAGGGAGCACAACGAAATCCTCGCGCAGGCGATCCGCGTGCATCAGCAAAAGGAGACGATCGACTCGGTCGTCCTCGCCCAGCTGTCGATGACCGTTTTTCTCCTGAGCTACCCCGACCCGCTCGCCGCGTTCGGCATCCCGGTTTTTACCAGCGGCCAGTGCGGTTTCGAGCGCGCCGCCGAGGTTCTCAGAAATGGCTGAACTCGTCTTCCGCAACATCGTCAAGCAGTACGGGACCAATACCGTCGTCCAGGACTTCAACCTGACGATACACGACAAGGAATTCATCGTCCTCGTCGGGCCGTCGGGCTGCGGCAAGACGACGACCTTGCGCATGATCGCCGGGCTCGAGGAGATCACCTCGGGCGAAATGACGATCAACGGCCGGCTGGTTAACGACGTCGAATCGAAGGATCGCGACATCGCCATGGTTTTTCAGAGCTACGCGCTCTACCCGCATATGTCGGTGTTCGAAAACATGGCCTTCGGCCTGCAGTTGCGCAAATTTCCGGCGCCCGAAATCGAGCGCCGCGTGCGCGAAGCCGCGACGATCCTGTGCATCGACCATTTGCTCGAAAGGAAGCCGAAGGAACTTTCGGGCGGCCAGCGCCAGCGCGTCGCGCTCGGTCGCGCCATCGTCCGCGAGCCGCAAGTTTTCCTGATGGACGAGCAGCTCTCGAATCTTGACGCCAACCTGCGCGTGCAGATGCGCGCCGAAATCGCCAAGCTGCGCCACCGCCTGCAGGCGACCGTCGTCTATGTGACGCATGACCAGACCGAAGCGATGACCATGGGCGATCGCATCGTCGTCATGAAGGACGGCTTCATCCAGCAGGTCGATACGCCGATGGCGCTCTACGAGGCGCCGGCCAACCTGTTCGTCGCCCGCTTCATCGGCTCGCCGGCGATGAATTTCCTCCGCGCCGACCTCGTCGAGAGCGACGGCCGCCTGAGCCTGGCATTGCCCGGTGCAGACATTTTTCTGCCGCTGCCCGCGGCGCACGAGGCGAGCCTGCGCGCCGAGGTCGGCAAGGCGCTCATCGTCGGCATCCGGCCGGATGCGATTCACGACGAAGCGGCCTTTCTCGCCGCGCATCCGCAGTGGACGCTTGAGGTGCACGTTGACGTCGTCGAGCCGATGGGCTCGGAAAGCTATATTTACTTTGCCATCAACGGCGAGAACATCGTCGCGCGCGTCGCGCCGGCCAGCGCAGCGCGCGTCATGGCGCGACACCGTCTGGCCCTGAACCTGGACAAGGCCCACTATTTCGATGCACAGACGCAAAAAACGATAGGCCGTGCAGCCTGAAAACCGGCTGCGCGACCAGCGCGTTCAATGCCCGAAACAGTCCGCAGTGTTTCGGACGCAGCAGCAGTTCTGTGGACACCGCGACGCCGACAAGGAGCGCACGGTGAACAGACGAGTGATGTAAAACGGGCGGGCCCTGGCGCTCCGCGGCTTTGATCAACGCAACACAGGAGGCATGTGAAATGGACAATGAAAACGGGTTTTTCGGACGACTCGGCACGCGCTTGACGTTGGCGGCGATGGTGCTGTTCACCGCCTGCGCGGCAGCGCCGGCGGCGGCCGCCGAGAAGATCACCATGTGGAGCCACTGGGCCGACGAGCAGAACAAGAAGGACTTCGTCATGGAAGCGGTCAAGCGCTTCAAGGACAAAAATCCGGGCTTTGACGTCGAAGTCGTGTGGTACCAGAAACCGCAGCTGATCACCGCCTTGACGACGTCGTTCCAGGCCGGATCGGGACCGGACATCTTCTACCTCGAGCCGGCGATCACCGGCGCCTTCCCGCCGTTTGTCGATAACGGGTTCATGTATGACATCGGTAAACAGGTCGATGCGCTGATCGAGCCCTGGGCCTATCCTTTCGCCAAGAAAGGCAATATGACCTACCTGTTGCCGCTCGAGGCCTATATGCCGGTGCTCTATTACAACAAGGATATTTTCAAAAGAGCCGGCGTGACGTTGCCGGCCGACGGCAAGGTCGACACTGACGCCTTCAAGGACATCGTCGCCAAGACGAAAGCCGCCGGTGTGACACCGTTCTCGGCCGGCACGATGGACCGCGACTGGGCCGGCAGCCTGGTGACCGAATCGGTGTTGCTGCGCTTCATCGGTCAGGACAAATGGCAGAATATCCCGACCGGCAAGACTGCGTGGACCGATCCTGACGTCTTCGCCGGACTTAAATACATCGAGGATCTCGTCAAGGCCGGCGCGTATTCGCAGGGCGTCTCGTCGATCAAGCTCGGCGAGAGCCACGGCCTGTTTTTCGGCGGCAAGTACGCGATGTTCCCGATGCGTACCTTCTTCGGCGGGCGCGCCTTCGTACCGGTCGAGAGGGGCGGAATGGCACCTGATTTCCCGCTCGGCATCATGGACTTCCCGGTCGTCAAGGGCGGCAAGGCCAACGATCTGACCTATATGCAGGTCGGCGGATCGTACGGCGTCAGCGCGAAGAGCAAGAATCCGGCAAAAGCCGCCGAGCTCATCGCGCTGATGGGAACTCCCGACATGGCCGCGATGTGGATGGACAAGGTCAAGGGGCAAACCGGCGTCAAGGCCGACGCCACGGCGGCGAACGATCCCTACTTCAAAATGCTCGGTGATGCGACAAAAGGCTTGAAGCCGCTGCCCGGACCGATGGAGCTCGGCATGGATTCGAGCTACCGCGATGTGTTCTACAAGACCTCGACGGCGCTCGTCGCCGGCCACATGAACGCCGACGCGATGGTCAAGCAGATGGAAGAAGCACGCGCGAAAGTCAAGAAGTAAGTCGGGAGCAAGCGACGTCTCTAGGGTGGGGAGAAACGGATGAAGTCGGTATGGAAGAATCGGAAAAGACTGAGAGCCATCAATACCGCTGCGCTGTTTCTCACCCCGGCCCTGCTGTTCTATGCATTGTTCATTGTTTTTCCCCTGCTGCAGAGTCTCGTTTTCGGCTTTTTCAAGGTTGATATCCTCGGCGGCGAAGCGACCTATCAGTTCGTCGGCCTGGACAACTACCGCGCCGTCATCGACGACACGGTATTCTGGCAGGCGGCGAAGAACACGCTGGTCTGGGCGATCACTTCGCCGTTCCTCGAAATCCCGGTCGGACTCCTGCTGGCGCTCTATCTGCAGCGTGGCACGCGGCTCACCAAATTCATGCGCGTGCTCTGGTTCATGCCGGTGCTGCTGCCGCAGATCGTCGTCGGCATCATCTGGGCGTGGATCTACAACTCGGAGTGGGGCGCGCTCAACCAGATCCTCAAGACGATCGGCCTCGAGAGCTGGATGCGCGCCTGGCTTGGCCATCCCGACACGGCCCTGCCGGCGTTGATCGTCGTCACGACGTGGACGTGGATCGGCTTTAACATGATCATCCTCCTCGCCGCCGTCTCATCGATTCCCAAGGACCTTCTTGAAGCAGCGCGGCTCGACGGCGCGACGCGCGTCCAGGTCCTGCGCCGGGTGATCATTCCGCTCATCCGGCCAGTGATCGCCAACCTGATGATTCTCTGTTTCATCGGAAAAATGAAAGTCTTTGACCTGATCTGGGCGACAACGCAAGGCGGCCCGATGTGGTCCACCGAAACCGTGGCGACCTATACGGTCAAGCGGGCGTTTTACTGGAACACCTTCGAAAAAGGCTATCCGAGCGCGATGGCCACGACGTGGTTCGTCATCATTCTGGCCATCTCGCTGCTTATCACGCGCGCGATGCACAGAAAAGAAACGCTCGAGTACTGAGCATAAAGGACCAAGACGATGAATTCGTGGCTCCGCAAATATCAGCAGAACGGCGGCCTTGTGGCACGCCTGGCCGAGACGCTGCTGATGCTCGGCTATACGCTGTTTACGTTTTCGCCGCTCGCCTGGGTGTTCACCATGTCGCTCAAGGACACGGCGACGATCCGCAACTCCCCCTACTCGATCCCCCTCGATCCGCGCTGGGCCAACTATGCCGACGTCTGGTTTACGTCGAACTACTCGCAGTACTTCATCAATAGCGGCTATGCCGTTGGTCTGGCTATCGCCATCCTCATCGTGGTCGGCGCGATGGCC
>JBBRXI010000070.1:0-9303 GCA_038248575.1 Burkholderiales bacterium
CCGTAACCGGCGGCCGGTTTGAAAAACCACTGCGCGCGGCTGGTCCACAGACCGGCGGCTTGGTCCGGCGTCACTTCGATGGTGCGCGGAATGGCGGCCGCGAGCCGTTCCCGGTCGGCGGTGGCGACGCCGACCGCCGCCAGCCAGTCAGCGTCGGACAAGGCAATGAGGTTGCGCTTGTCGGCGTACAGCGCATGCCCGCGCGGATGCGGCGTCAGCACCACGGCGTCAGCCAGATAGGCGGCGCGCAGCGACGCGTTGTCCGGCTCGTCGAGGGCAAAATCGGTCAGCCGGTTATAGACCAGGTCGATCGGCTGCCCGTCATGCGCGAGGGCCGTGCCGTCGAAAACGAGCGCACTCGGGGCGACGACGATCGTCGCGATTCCGGCCGCTTCGAACAACTCGCGAAAGAGCTCGAATTCGAGCGCCAGAAATTGCGCCGCCGGGCTCGTATCGACGATGGCGATTCGCCTGAGCGGCGTAGCGCCGCGCGCCAGCGCCCATTCTTCGCGGAACATCGCGACATACTGCGCCTCGGCACCCGGCTGCGGCGGGAACATCGTCCCGACGTGCGCGCAACACGATTGCTGGGCACGCAGCAGCTTGGCGTTGAGCAGGGCGCCGCCGGCGTTGGTGTTGATCTCGATGAGCTGCGGGCCGGCCGCGCCGAGGTGAAAGTCGTAGCCCATGAAAACGCCGGCGGCCCGGCTCACGTGCCGCGCGATCGCCGGCGCGTGCGCCAGAACGCGCTCCTGCCACGCCGGCATGTTGACGATCCGCTCGATCGTCTCGATGACCTCGGCCATGCGCTGGAGATGCGCCTCGGCGACGAAAACCGCCGTATTGGAAAAAAGCTTTTCTTGCGCCAGCAAGCGCTCGGACGGCAAAAAGTCCGACGGCAGGCGGCCGAGATCGTCGGCGGCAAGCGCCTCGGTGAGCTGCGCCTTATCGACCGAAATGCAGGAGCAGCCGCGATTGAGCGCGGCGGCGACCTCGCGACAATCGGTCGCTAGCCGACCGGATGGGCTTTCGCTCGGACAGGTGATCATGGCTTTCCGATGGTCGCCGCGGCGGCAAAAAAAGCCAGCACGTCGGCGAGTTCGCGCGTGCGCGTCATCGGCGGCAGGCTGCGCCAGACGCGCTTTCCGTAGGGTTTGCTGATCAGCCGCGGGTCGCAGATCATCAGCACGCCGCGGTCGCTTTCGTCGCGAATCAGCCGGCCAGCGCCCTGTTTGACGTTGATCACGGCGCGCGGCAGCTGGTAGTCCATGAACGCGTTGCGCCCCTGGCTCTTCATGCGCTCGATGCGCGCCGAGAGCACCGGATCGTCGGGCGGCGCGAACGGCAACTTGTCGATGACGACCAGCGAGAGCGCCTCGCCGCGCACATCGACGCCTTCCCAGAAGCTCTGGCTGGCGACCAGGATGGCGTTGCCGAGCCGGCGAAAACGCTCGAGCAACTCGTTCTTGCTGCCCTCGCCCTGAATCAGCAACGGGAAGTCGAGTCCGGCGCGCTGCAGCGCCTCGGCGAGCAAGTCGCGCGTGCGGCGCATCGCGCGCAAGGAGGTGCACAGGAAAAACGCGCGTCCGCCGCTCGCTGCGAGCACCGGGAAAGCGGCATTGACGACCGCCGCGCAAAACGCTTCGCTGTTCGGATCGGGCAGGTTCAGCGGCGCGTAAAGGAGCGCCTGCCGCGCGTAGTCGAAAGGGCTGTCCCAGAACGCCGATTGGGCCGCGTCGAGACCCATCTCGCCGCAGTAGTGCGAAAAATCGCGCTGCACGGCGAGCGTCGCCGAGGTGAAGATCCACGCCCGCGGGTGGCCGCCCATCTGTTTCTGCATGATGCCGGCGATGACCAGCGGCGTCGCGTTGAGCTGCAGCGAGTGCGTATAGGTCTCGCCCCAGCGCACCATGTCCGGGTCGCTGGCGTTCTGCCAGCGCAGCAGCCTGGCGTGCAGCTCGCCAGCGCGCCGCCAGCAGTTTTCGAGCCCCTCGGCGCGCTGCGCCTGCGTTTCGAGCAGCGTGGCCAGATCGGCAACTTCGCGCAAGAGGCCGGCGACGCCGTTGTCAAAACCCATGCGCGCCTGCAACTGGGCGAGCGCGAAGCGCGCCGGCTCGACGGGCAGCGTCAGACGCAGGTCCTTGGCGGCTTTTTCGACGCGACTGCAGAACGCGGGCAGGTCGAGGCAATCCTTGGCCGACGCCAGGCCCTCGCTGCGCGCGTCGCGCGCCAGATCGAGCACCTGCGCCGTCGACACGTTGTCGCCGAAAAACAGACTGGCGGTCTCCGGCAACTGGTGCGCTTCGTCAAAAATCACCGCGTTGCACGCCGGCAGCAGTTCGGCGGTGCCTTCGTCGCGCAGGATCACGTCGGCAAAAAACAGGTGGTGATTGACGACGACGAGGTCGGCGGCCAGCGCATTGCGGCGCGCCGCCATGACGAAGCACTCCTTGTGCTGCGGACACTCCTGGCCAAGGCAGTTTTCGCGCGTCGAGGTGGCGACGCTCCACACCGGCGAGTTCTCGGCGACCGCGCTGCATTCGGCCTTGTCGCCGCTCCGCGTCGTTTTGGCAAAACGCGCGATGCGCACTGCGTCGGCGGCGTCCTCGCGCGAGGCAAAACGGCCGTCGGCGAGCGCGCGCTGCAAATGGTAATGGCACAAGTAATTGGCGCGCCCTTTGAGCAGCGCGACCTTGACCGGCGAGCCAAGCGCCTTGCGCACGGTCGGAATATCACGCGAAAAAAGCTGGTCCTGGAGGTTTTTCGTCCCCGTCGAGACGATCACCTTGCCGCCCGAGAGCAGCGCCGGAACGAGGTAGGCAAAGGTCTTTCCGGTTCCGGTGCCGGCCTCGGCGACGAGCACGCTGTTGGTGGCCATCGCCGCGCCGATACGCTCGGCCATTTCGAGCTGCTGCGCGCGCAGGCGGTAGCCGGGAATGATGCGCGCCAGCGGGCCGTCGGTGGCAAAGAATTCGGACAGGGAAATATTGGAAATGGACATCAGGTGGAAATGGACATCGTCAGGCGTAGGTTAGAAAGCGAATCAATACGAAAAAGCGAACCGCCACGGCAACGAGATCACCAGGGTAGACCACCTTACCCCTTTGTTGTCCCTGAAACTTGGCGTGTTGGGCGCTTGCTGAGGAAGCAATCCCGGTTGCGGCTACAACATGTTTTCCAGGAAGGCGCGCGTGCGGGGATGCGCGGGGGCGGCAAAGAGTTCCCGCGCCGGGCGCGCTTCGACGATCTCGCCTTCGTCCATGAAAATGACGCGACTCGCCACTTCCCGGGCAAACGCCATCTCGTGCGTGACGACGAGCATCGTCATGTGTTCCTCGGCAAGCTCGCGGATTGTGCGCAGCACTTCACCGGTGAGTTCCGGGTCAAGCGCCGACGTCGGCTCGTCGAAGAGCATGATGTCGGGCTCCATGGCCAGCGCCCGGGCGATTGCCACGCGCTGTTTCTGGCCGCCCGAAAGACGCGAAGGATAGCTCGCCTGCTTCTCGAGCAGGCCGACCTTGCGTAGCAGCGCCTCGGCCTTGGCAACGACTTCGGCGCGCGCGCGACCTTTGACGGTCATCGGCGCCTCGATGATGTTCTCGAGAACGGTGAGGTGGGGAAAGAGATTGAAGTGCTGGAAAACCATGCCCATCTTGCCGCAGATGCGCCGGATTTCGGCGTCGGCGACGTAGTGCGCGATAGCGTCGGCGCCGGTCGCGACCAGCGTGTCGCCTTCGATGTCGATCTGCCCGCGGTCTATCGTCTCGAGGTGATTCAGGCAGCGCAGGAAGGTGCTTTTTCCCGATCCCGACGGACCGATGACGGCGATCACCTCGCCCTTGCCGATTTCAAGCGAGACGCCCTTCAAGACCTCGAGCGCGCCGAAGCGCTTGTGCACGCCCTGCGCGCTGACCATCGGCGGATCGGCAATGGCCTTATTCGTCGTAGACGGCATATTTCTTTTCCAGACGCTGGAAACCGACGGTGAGCACCAGGGTCATCGCGAGATAAAAAGCCGCGGCGACGACAAACGGCGTCGTCGTGAAATCACGCTGGACGATACCGCGCGCCGCGCGCAGCAGGTCGTTCATCGCCAGCACGTAAATCAGCGAAGTGTCCTTGACCAGCGTGATCGTCTCGTTGGAGAGTGGCGGCAGGATGCGCTTGAGAACCTGCGGCAGGACGATGCGGCGCATCGTCTGTGAATAGGAGAGGCCGAGCACGCGTGCGCCCTCGTACTGGCCGCGGTCGATCGACTGGATCCCGGCGCGGAAAATCTCGGCAAAGTACGCCGCATAGTTGAGTACGAAGGCGAGGATCGCCGACGGAAAATCGGGCAGGCGAACGCCGATCACCGGAACAAAGGGCAGCGCGAAATAGATGAACAACATCTGCAGCATCAGCGGCGTTCCGCGCATCAGCCAGACGTAGCCGTTGACCAGGCCACTGAGTACCTTGAAACGAGAAATGCGCAGCAAGGCCAGCGCCAGGCCGAGCGGCACGGCGAGGACCAGCGTGATCAGGAACACCTTGATCGTGACCCCGGTCCCCTCGAGCAGGGGGCCAAGGATGTTCAAGAAATAATCCATGCGTAGCTTTATAGATCCAAACTTTGGAACCCACCGCAGAGACGCAGAGGCGCAGAAGGATCACAGAGAAAGACGAATTAGAATTTTTCCGGCTTGATTGCTGCCTGGAAACCTCTGCGTTACCTCTGCGCCTCTGCGGTGGACTGTTGTCTTGCGCAGCGTCTTACTTCTTGACGATGTCCTTGCCAAACCACTTCGTCGAAATTGCCGCTGTCGAGCCGTCGGCCTTCATGTCGTCCATCGCTTTGTCCAGCTTGGCGAGCAGATCGGTATCGCCCTTGCGCGTCCCGATGCCATAGTCCTCGGTGCCGAAGTTCTCGTCGAGAACGCGGTACTCACCGGGCTTCTTGGCGGTGTAGTAGCGGCCGACGACTTCGTCGACGACGAGCGCATCGAGACGGCCGGCCGAGAGGTCCATCAGCGCCGTGACGTTGTCGGCAAACTTCTTGAGTTCCTTGATCGACTTGGCCGTTGCCGCGTCCTTTTGCACGGCGTCGATCGCGCTGCTGCCGTCCTGCACGCCGACTACCTTGCCTTTCAAATTGGCCTTGGTCTTGAGCGGCGACTTCTCGAGGACGACGATAATCTGGCGATTCTCGAGATAGGGCTTGGTAAACAGAATGTTGGCCTTGCGCTCTTCGGTAATCGTCAGGCCGTTCCACAGCACGTCGACGCGCTTGCCATTAAGCTCGGCTTCCTTGGCGTTCCAGTCGATCGGCTTGAAGGTCACCTCGACACCGAGGCGCTTGCCGGCTTCTCTCGCCAGGTCGATGTCAAAACCGACGAGGGTATTTTTTTCGTCACGAAAACCCATCGGCGGGAAATTATCGTCGAGCCCGACGACGACGGCCGGTGCCGGTGCCGGCGCGGCGACCGGGGCCGGCGCGGCGACTTGCGGCGCCGGCGGTGCTTGTGTCTTGCCGCAGCTGGCGAGCAGCGCGCCGGCGATCAGTACGGTGATGAGCAGTGAAGTCTTTTTCATGGTTATTCCCTTAAAGGTTGAACAGCAGTAGTTTCAAATGACTTCCGGTTCGGCCGGCAGCAGCAGATTAAGCAGGACGGCGAGCACGCCACACAGACCGATGCCTTCGAGCTTGAAGCCTTGGATGTCGAGGGCCAGACCGCCGATGCCGGTGACCAGCGTCACCGAGACGATGCACAGGTTGCGCGCGCTGGCGAGATTGACCCGCCCGTCCATGATCGTCTTGAGACCGATGCCGGCGATCGAACCGAAGAGCAGCATCATGATGCCGCCCATGACCGGCATCGGTATCGTTTTGAGCAACTCGCCGAACTTGCCGACAAAGGCCATCAGGATGGCAAAGCACGCCGCCCAGGTCATGACCACGGGGTTGTAGTTCTTGGTCAGCATCACGGCACCGGTCACTTCGCCGTAGGTGGTCACCGGCGGACCGCCGAAGAGACCCGCGATATTCACCGCGAGACCGTCGCCGAGCAGCGTGCGATGCAGGCCAGGCGACTCGGTGAAGTCCTTGCCGGCAACCGAACCGATGGCGAGAATGCCGCCAACATGTTCGACGATCGGTGCAATGGCCACCGGTATCATGTACAGAATTGCCGAGAGGTTGAACTCGGGACGGCCAAACTGCGGCATTCCAAGCCATGTCGCGTGCATGACGCGCGAAAAATCGACGAGGCCAAGGAAGAGCGAAACGATGTAGCCGACGCTGACGCCGACGAGGATGGGCACCAGTTTGAGGAGGCCGCGTGCGCGGATCGCGGTGAGCATCGTCGCCAGCAGCGAAACCGCGGCAACCGACAAGGCGAGACCGTAGGGCACAACCTGCTGCCCGCCGGCGACGCCGGTCGACATCTCGACGGCGACCCGGGCGAGCCCGAGACCGATGACCATCACCACCGGACCGATGACCACCGGCGGCAGCAGACGGTGAATGAAATTGACGCCGCGCCATTTGACGAGCGCCGCGGCGATGTAATAGCAGACGCTGGCCGCAGCGAGCGCGCCAAAGGTCGCGGGCATCCCCCATGTTTTCGCAGAGTAGATCACCGGGCCGATGAAGGCGAAGCTCGAGCCGAGGTAGATCGGCACTTCACGGCGCGTGCACAGCTGGAAGACGAGCGTGCCGATGCCCGCGCCAAGCAGCGCGAGGCTCGGATTAAGGCCGGTCAAGAGCGGCACGAGTACGGTCGCGCCGAAGGCGACAAAAAGGATCTGAGCGCCCGACAGCGCAGTGCGCCAGACCGGTTCGTGTGCAGCGACAGGGCTTGTTAGCGTATTCATCGAATCGTCCTATTTAGTTCCAAAAATCTTGTCGCCCGCGTCACCAAGGCCCGGGATGATGTAGCCGACTTCGTTGAGATGGCTGTCGATCGCCGCGGTATAGACGTCGACGTCGGGATGCGCGCGGCTCACCGCTGCGATGCCTTCGGGAGCAGCGACGAGGACCAGCGCGCGCACCTGCATGCAGCCGTTGCGCTTTAACATGTCGATCGTCGCGATCAGCGAGCCGCCGGTCGCCAGCATCGGGTCGATGATGAGCGCCATGCGCTCGTTGAGCTGACCGACAAAGCGCTCGAAGTAGGGTTCCGGCATCAGCGTCTGGTGGTTGCGGGCGATCCCGACGACACTGACCTTGGCGCTTGGAATCAGATCGAGGACGCCGTCGAGCATACCGAGGCCGGCGCGCAGAATCGGGACGACGGTTATCTTCTTGCCCTTGATCTGGTCGACCTCGACCGGACCGGCCCAACCCTGGATCACGCAACGCTCCATCGCGAAATCGGCGCACGCCTCGTAGGTCAGCAGACGCGCGAGTTCGGCGGTCAATTCACGGAACTTCTTGGTGCTGATATCGTGCTCGCGCAGAAGGCCGATTTTATGCTTGACGAGTGGGTGGCGAACTTCGATAACCGGCATGGGAACCTCCGCGAGGTGGGCGTGTGGACAAAGACCGCAAGGTTATCGGATTCAGCCGCAAAGCGCACCCGAAAAGTTGCCTAAAACGCCTCTTTGCCGGCCCCCGGGTTGACCGAACACGCGTTTTCTTACAACAATCGAGCCATGCCTGTAGCCCGGACGGTCTTTTGAACGCCGACGACACGACGGGCACGACCAAGGGCGCAGCAGGCGTGAATCGGGAATGTGGCCTGTTCGGTCTACGCGATTTTGCCTGACGCCTTCCGAGGCTCGTCGCGGTTAACCGTTTTTTTAGCCAGAAAGCAACGCCCATGACCGATCCAACCAGCGAGGTGCGACTGCCGGCCACCGGCGGCAAGCAGCTCGCGCTGTCCGACTTCCTCGGCAAGCGACTCGTCGTCTACTTCTATCCGAAGGACAGCACGCCCGGGTGCACGAGCGAAGCGCAGCAGTTTCGCGACCTCTATTCCGCTTTCCTCGCCGCCGGCTGCGCGCTCGTCGGCGTCTCGCGCGACAGCGTGCGTTCGCACGAAAACTTCAAGAACAAACACGATCTGCCGTTTGATCTCATCTCGGATGCCGACGAAACGCTGTGTAGCCCGTTTGCCGTGCTCAAGACCAAAACGCTCTACGGAAAAACGGTACGCGGCATCGAGCGCAGCACCTTCGTCATCGACGCCGACGGCGCGCTGCGCCACGAGTGGCGTGGGGTCAAGGCCGACGGGCACGCGCAGGACGTTCTCGATTTTGTCAAAACGCTGGCCTGAGCGCCACAAAACAACCGGAGAAAAACCGTTCATGACCCATGCATCCGCTGCTCGTACCAAGAAACCGGCCGCCGCGCTGACCAAGCTCTTCGTTCTCGACACCAACGTGCTGCTGCACGACCCGACCTGCATCTATCGCTTCGAGGAACACGACGTCTTCGTGCCGATCATGACGCTCGAAGAACTCGACAACAACAAGAAAGGCCTCTCCGAAGTGGCCCGCAATGCGCGCCAGGTCACGCGTACGCTTGACGAGATCGTCAGCGGCCAGGAGGGCGGCATCGAGAACGGTATCAGCCTCGTCGGCCCGTCGCACAAGCTGGCCAGCGGCAGCCTCTTTCTGCAGACCGAGGCCATCGCCCACGACCTGCCGACCGGGCTGCCGACGGGCAAGGCCGACAACCAGATCCTCGCCGTGGTCATCCACCTGCAGCGCCATAACCCCGAGCGCGCCGTAATCCTGGTGTCAAAAGACATCAACATGCGCATCAAGGCGCGCGCCCTCGGGCTCGCGGCGCAGGATTATTTCAACGACATGGTGCTCGAGGACACCGACCTTTTGTACACCGGGGTGCGCGCGCTGCCGGCTGATTTCTGGGACAGCCACGGCCAGGGGCTCGAATCGTGGAAAGAGGAGAGCCGCACGCTGTACCGGGTCAGCGGACCGCTCTGCGCGCAGTTCCTGGTCAACGAATTCATCTATCAGGAAGGTGCGCAGCCGCTCTACGCCATCGTCCGCGAGGTCTCTGGCAACAGCGCCCGGTTCGAGACGCTGACCGACTACACGCATCCGAAAAATGGCGTCTGGGGAATCACCGCGCGCAACCGCGAGCAGAATTTCGCGCTCAACCTGCTGATGGATCCCGAAATCGATTTCGTCACCCTGCTCGGCCAGGCCGGCACCGGTAAAACGCTGCTCACCCTGGCCGCCGGACTCACGCAGGTGCTGGAGAGCAAACTCTACTCGGAAATCATCATGACCCGGGTCACCGTCCCGGTCGGCGAGGACATTGGTTTTCTGCCCGGTACCGAGGAAGAGAAGATGGGC
>JBBRXI010000071.1:0-9279 GCA_038248575.1 Burkholderiales bacterium
ATCTTGGCGACCGCTGAACTGGCATCGTCCAGATCGCCAAAAACGCGCGCCTGCGACGGGCAGGCTTCGACGCACGCCGGTTGCATGCCGTTGAGCGTGCGGTGCGCGCAGAAGGTGCACTTTTCGACGATGCGCGGCTTACGCAACGGACCGACGTCGTTCGACGCGAAGACGTTCATCGCCGGCACCGGTACACCGGCTTTTTGCGCCGTCGCGGCGCCCGAGGCGGTCACTCCGGCAATCAGCGGTTTGTCGTCGGCCCAGCGCGGCTGGATCGACTTGTAGCGCGAGTTGTAGCTGATCACGCTGTAGGCGGCACCGTCGAGGCTGGTCGCGTCGAGTTCCTCGCTGCTGTACGGGCACGCCGTCTGGCGTTCGCGGCAACCGATGCACAGCGAGGGGTCGTGCATCGTGATGCCTTCGGGCGTCTTGTACATCGCCTTGTTCGGCTTGACCGGGCAGACTTCGACGCAGGCCGCGTCGGTGCAGTGGTTGCACAGGACCGGCATCACCCAGTGCGTGGTGTCCGGGAACTTGCCTTCGGTCTTCATCAGGAAGTCGGCCCAGTTGAAGCTCTGGCCGTCCTCGGCGTCGCGATCGCGTGTGTTGTTTTCGGCCTTGCAGGCAAAGGCGCAGGCGCCGCAGCCCACGCAGCGCTGCAGGTCGATGACCATTCCAAGTTTCATCTTGATTCTCCTTGAGCTTGTGCGATCAGGCGCTGATCTTCTGGATGCGGACGCCGGTGAAGCCGCCGTTGCGCGCCGTGGCGCCGCTCAGGCGGTCGTAGTCGTCGACCAGAATTTCGTTGTTGTTGCCGCCGCGCGCGGTCTTGCCGTACTCGGCGGCGGCGACGCTCCCGTAGGCCCAGTGGCCCTGGCCAAAACACTTGGTCACCGTGCCCGGACGCACGCCTTCCCAGAGCTTGAGCGTGCTCACGATGGCGCCGCTCGGCGAGGTGATCTTCACCGTGTCGCCGGTCTTGAGCCCGAGCTTGGCGCCGTCGGACGGGTTCATCTTGAGCACGTCGTCCCACGAGGTATCGCCCGGATCGACCTTCTTGAACTCCTGATACCAGGTGGTGTTCGCCGAGCGCCCTTCGCGGTTGAGGCGCGACTTGTAGTCGATGAAGGCGAAGGGGTATTCGGCTTCGCTGCCGTGCCGCTTGACCGGCTCGTAATGCGGGACGAAGGCCAGCTCACCGCGCGCGACGTAGCCCGAGACGCTCATGATGTCGTCGACGCTCGTCTCGTACTTCTTGGCGTGCTCGAGCAGGCCCTTCTTCGCCGCTTCGCTGTAGAACTCGAACTTCTTGGTCGGCGTCGCGAACTTGCCGCCCCAGCCCTTTTTCAGCGCGTACTTCGGCCCGCTGAACATGCCCTTGGCGCGGAACTCGGCCCAGCCCTTGATCGGCGCGTCGCCCTTGAGCGGCTCCTTGGCCATCCACAGCGGCGCGCTGCTCATTTTGGCGGCGATTTCGCTGAACTCGAGCGCGGTCGTCGGCGCCTTGCCGGTCTCGGGATCCTTGAACTCCTTGGAGTAGTAGTCGAAGAGGTTGGAAAAACCCTTCTGCTTGAGCTTCTCGGCAAGCAACCACATGACCTCGGTTTCTTCCTGCTTGACGTCCCACAGGCGCTTGACCGCACCCTGCTGGATCGACGCGTAGCCGTGGCCGTTGCCCATGTTGGCGACGATCGACCAGCCTTCGGCCAAATTGAAGGTCGCCGGCAGGACGATGTCGGCAAACTGCGTCATTTCCGAGGCGTTGGTCACCATGTGCACGAAGAAGGGCACCTTGGCCATCGCCTGGTCCCAGCGCTCGGCGCCGGTGCACGAGAAGTTGAAGTTCGACCACGACGAGAGGAAGACCTTGACCGCGCCCGGATCCTTGAGCAGGCCGTTGGCGACATTGTTGGTGACGACGCCGCTGCCCGGCTTGCCGCCCATCATCGCCGGCATGTCCTTGGCGCCGCGGCCGTCGATCTTCTTGCCCTTGGCCGCTTCCTTGGCGACGTTATCGACGTACTGGTCCATGTTCGGGAACTTGGCCAGCGGCACGCTGCTCGACTGCCAGACGCCGCCTTCGACGTCGATCGACCCGAGCAGGCCGTTCAAGGCATGGACGGCCATCGCGGCGTAGGTGCCGCGCGGCGTCATGGCGACGCCAGGCCCCATCCAGACGATCGTTTTCGGCGCCGCCTTGCCCATCGCGCGCGCCACGCGAACGATCTGCTCGGCCGGAATCAGCGTTTCCTTCTCGGCCCACTCCGGGGTGCGATCTTTCAGTTCGAGGTTCCACCACTTGACGAGACCGTGCGTTTCCTTTTCCTCGAAGCTCGCCTCATCGACGATCTTGCCGGCGACGAAGCGGTTGTTGCCGAAGGCGAAGTCACCGACGAATTCGCGGTTCCACAGCCCCTCGGTGAGCACCACGTGGGCGATTGCGCCGGCCAGCGCGCCGTCGGTTCCCGGCTTGATCGGCAGCCACTCGTGCGCCTTGGCGGCGACGTTCGAGAGGCGCGGGTCGATGGCGATCACCGTGCCGCGCGCAACAATTTCGTGGAACTGGTGGATGGTGTTGGGCACCATGCGGTTCGAGGCCAGCGGATCGGCGCCCCAGAGCACGAGACAATTGGTTTTCGTGAGATCGTAATCGCGGTAGCCGTAGAAACCCTGCGTCAGCCCCGGGCCCATTTTCTCGGCTTCGGCGCAGATCGCGCTGTGCGAGAAATAGTTGCCGGTGCCGTAGACCTTCGGCAGCGTACCGTAGAGCAAATCGGTCGAGGTCGACGAGTAGCGGCCGCGCATGTACATGAACTTGTGGCCTTCGTTGGCGCGCCGCAATTCCATCATTTTCTCGGCGACGGTGTCGAGCGCCTCGTCCCAGCTGATCGGCACGAAGCGCGGATCGACGCCGCGCCCCTTCTGTGGATTGGTCCGCTTCATCGGCCCCTTGACGCGGTCCGGATCATAAACCTGTTGCGGAATCAGGTGGCCGCGCGGGCAGCAGTAGCCGTGATTGGTCTTCGACGCCGGGTTGCCGCGCACGCGCACGGCGCGCCCGTCCTGGACGAAGATCTGCACCGCGCACCACTGCGTGCAGCCCTGGCAGGTGCTGGCGATCCAGTCGCCCTGGGCCGGGCGCGCGCCCTTGACGCGACGCGGAATCAGCGCCGCCGACACCGGCGCCGTCACGGTCGTCGCACACCCGGCCGCCAGCAGGCAGGCGGTCGCCGCCGAAAACTGAATGAAATTACGTCTGCTCAGTTTCATTTGATTGTCCCCTAGGTTTCAACACGATTTCGCTGCCCTGCCCCGGCCTGTCCGTTCACGCCGTCTTCCGGTTCGGGCATTTTTCTTTACTTGGCGAGGGAGAGGATCCAGCCGATCAGGTTGCTGGTCTCGGCCTTGTCCTTGGTCTTCAGGACCTTGTGCTCTTCCTCGGTTCCGTCTTCGAGCTTGACCTTCTCGCCCGAGGTGATCTGGTGCAGGATCTTCGCTTTGGCGTCGGCCTTGCCCTTGTATTTGGCGGCGATCTCCTTGAGCGGCTTGGCTTCCTTCTTCTTGTCGATGGCGTGGCATTTGAGGCAGCCTTCCTTCTTGGCCAGTGCTTCGGCGGCCGCCGCGTCGGCGGCGCTGGCCAGCGGCGAGAAGGCGAGGAGGCCGGCGACAGCCAGCATGCCGGTGATTGCGTTGCGCTTCATTCGATGTCTCCGTCAGGTGGTGGCATTAAAAGTTCGTGACGCAGCGGCCCACTCTTGCCCGGACCTCACGCGCTATGGCGTTTTATAACGCAAGGATCAGGCCGCGCCGAGTCAGCCTCGCCGGTCGCCGATGAGAACTCGACGCCGCCAGGCAAGCGGCTGAGCACAAAGGAAAATATTCCTGACAGCAGGGTCTGGCGCGGCGCCCCGGGGGGAGCGACTCGGCTCCGGAGCGACGGCGTGTTACGGCCGCGTAACGTTGTCCGCTCGGCTCGTTACGATCCGGTAACATCGACACGGTGCTTGGGCTAGAATGCCCGAGTCCACACACGGAAAAACGCGATGAAAACGCTCCGCCTGCTGCGCTCCCTGGCCACCATCCTGTTTTTCGCTGTCGCCTCAAGCGCCGGCGCTGGCGAAGCGGCGCGAGCGATTCGCGTCGGCATGACGCCGGCCTTCCTGCACGACCAGCATTCGATGCTCGCCGAGTGGAAGGTCTATCTCGAGAAGCAGCTCGGGCGCCCGGTCGTTTTCGTCCAGCGCGACAGCTATCGCGAAACGATGGACCTGATCAGGAAGGACAAGCTCGATTTCGCCTGGCTCTGCGACTATCCGTATATCGCGCTCGGCGACGCCGTGCGCCTGCTCGCCGTCGCCTCGTACCAGCAGCGGCCGCTCTATCGCTCCTACCTCATCGTGCCGAGCAAGGACAGCCAGACGCGCTCGATTCTCGACCTCAAGGGCAAGGTCTTCGCCTACGCCGACCCGAACTCGAATACCGGTTACGTCGTTCCGCGCCACGCGCTCAAGAAAGCCGGCGTCGATGCCAACGCGTTCTTCAGCAAGACCTTCTTCACCTGGTCGCACGCCAAGGCGATACGCGCCGTCGCCAGCGGCCTCGCGCACGGCGCGGCGATCGATAGCTACGTCTGGGACAGCCTGCAGAAAGTCGAGCCGGCGCTGGTCGCCAAGACGCGCATCGTGTGGACCTCGGAAGCGTTCGGTTTTCCGCCGATCGTCGCCGTGCGCGGCGTGGCAAAGGCCGATTTCGACGCTTTTCAGAACGCGCTGTTCGCCATGCAGGACGATCCGGCCGGGCGCGCGCTACTCGGGAAACTCAACCTCGACGGCTTCGTCGCCGGAACGCCGGCGCTTTACGAGGGCGTGCGCGAGATGATGCGCGAGCTCGGCGACCTCTAGGCGGATGCTTTTCAACCTGAGCCTGCGCTACAAGCTGCCGCTGCTCGGCGGGCTCCTGATCGTGGTGACGGCGATCGCGCTGTCGTCGTCCTTTCTCATCCAGGCCTGGGATGGCGTGCGCGAGGACGCGCTGACGAGTTCCGAAGACCTCGGCAAGACGATGGCCCGCTCGCTCTTCCAGGCCCTGCTCCACGACGACGTCTGGCGTGCCTTCGAGACCGTTTCGCTGCCGTTTCGCGACAACCACCGCTCGGCCCTCGCCGAGAACCTGATTGTGGTCGACGCCAATCGCCAGGTCTTCGCCTCGTCGCACCCCGAAAAACACCCGCTGCTCAGCGAACTCAAGGCGCTCGGCAGCGACTTCGCGGCGCTCGACCGGGAAATGCTGGCGCGGCCGCAAAACGAAACGCTGATCCTCGAGCGCCAGGACGCGACCCACCTGTTCATCGCCATTCCGATCGAAAGCGACAACGTGCGCATCGGGACGCTGGTTGTCGCGCACAGCAACGAATGGATCCGCCAGCGCTTCGAAACGCTCGCCGCCCGCGCCTCGTGGATCACCCTGCTGATCCTCGCCGTCCTGCTGCCGATCAACTGGTACTGGGGGGCGCGCATGGTCGCCCCGCTGCGCTGGGTCACCGGGCGCCTCTCGCAGATCGGCAGCGGCGAACCGGCGCCGGTCGACCCGACGCTCTACCCCTATCGCGACGAGGTCGGCGACCTCTATCTCGCCTACGGCCAGCTCGTTGAGGAGCTCAAGGAAAAAGTCGTTTTGAAGCGTGAAGTCATCAAGCACGAGCGGATGGCCGCCGTCGGCCGGCTGACGGCGAGCATCGCCCACGAGATCAACAATCCGCTCGGCGGCATGCTCAACGCGATCAGCACGCTCAAGCGCTACGGTTCGCCCGACCCGCTCAACGCCAAGACGATCGAGTTGCTCGAACGCGGCCTCTCGCAAATCCGCGACACGGTCGCCGCGCTGCTCGTCGAAGCGAAGATCACCAGCCGCGAGCTCAGCGCCCGCGACATCGACGACGTCCGCCTGCTGCTGGCGCCGGGCGCGCACGCGCAGGACACCGAAGTGCTCTGGCAAACCGATCTCGCTGACCGGCTGGCGCTGCCGTCTACGCCGGTCCGTCAGCTCTTGATCAATCTCACGCTCAACGCGATCGCCGCCGCCGGCCGCGACGGCCATGTGCAGGTGCGGGCGACGAGCAGCGAATTGGCGCTCGCCATCGTCGTCGAAAACGACGGCGCCGTGCTCTCGGCCGCGCAGCGCGAGCGGCTCTTCGAACCGTTTTCGCGCGAATCGGGAAACCGCGACCACCGCGAAAACCTCGACAGTAGCGAAGCCAACGAGCGCGGCAACGGCCTCGGCCTGTGGATCTGTTACCAAATCGTAACGCAGCTCTCGGGTGACATTCGCGCCGAATCGACCGCCACGCTGACCCGCTTCATTGTCAACCTCCCTTTGGATGCCAACCGTGAGCTCACCCCGACTCTGCCTGATTGAAGACGACGCGATTATGGGCGAATCGCTCGTCGATCGTTTCACGCTCGAAGGCTTCGCCTGCGACTGGCAGCGCAGCGCTGGCGCCGCGGAAGCTGCGCTGCGTACGCGCGAGTACGCACTCGTCATCAGCGACATTCGCCTGCCCGACGGCTCGGGCGACGCGCTGTTCGCGCGGCTCACTGCCGAGCAGCTGGCGCTGCCGCCCTTCCTCTTCATCACCGGCCAGGGCGATATCGACACGGCAGTCAGATTGCTCAAGCAAGGCGCGCAAGATTACATCACCAAACCCTTCGACCTCGACGCGCTGATGGCGCGGATTATCACGATCGCCCTTCCGCGCACTGACGATTTGGCCAGCAATTCGGCAAGCAGGCTCGGCGCGACGCCGGCGATGTTGCACATCATCGCCCTGCTGCCGCGCCTTGCGGCGAGCAACTCGACGGTGCTAATCACCGGCGAATCGGGCGTCGGCAAGGAGCGCATCGCGCGCACGCTGCATCAGATGGCCGGCGAGTCGCGCCCCTTCATCGCGGTCAATTGCGGCGCACTCGCCGAAAGCCTGCTCGAAGCCGAACTGTTCGGCTACGTCAAAGGCGCGTTCACCGGCGCCGTGCGCAGCAAGAAAGGGATGTTCGAGCAAGCCGACGGCGGCACGCTGTTTCTCGACGAGGTCGGCGACATGTCGCTGGCGATGCAGACCAAGCTGCTGCGCGCGATCCAGGAACGCTGCATCACGCGCGTCGGCAGCGAGGCCTCGACGCCGGTCGACCTGAAGCTCATTTGCGCGACGCACCGGGACTTGAAAGAGATGGTCGCCAACGGCGATTTTCGTGAAGACCTGTATTACCGGATCAACGTCGTGCAACTGCGCCTGCCGCCCTTGCGTGAGCGTCGCGAAGACATTCTCTGGCTGGCCCGGCAGTTTCTCGCCGAGATGGCCAGGAACGGGCAGAAGCCGCCAGTCCTCTCGCCGGCCGCCGAACAGGCGCTGCTCAATTACCCGTGGCCGGGCAATATCCGCGAGCTGCGCAATACCCTCGAACGTGCCAGCCTGCTCACCGACGGGCGCAGCATTTCGCTCGAGCATCTCTTTGAGCGGCCGGCGCCCCGGCACAACGAAACGCAAACGATGAACGGCTCGCTGCGCAGCTACCTCGACGAATGCGAGCGCGACTACATCCTGCGCGCGCTCGAATCGTGCAATTGGCAAATCGGCTGCTGCGCCGATTCGCTCGGCATCAGCCGCAAGAACCTGTGGGAAAAAATGCGCAAGCTCGGCGTCGCGCGCGACGAGGGCGAAACAGCGGGTTAGCAACGGCCAAGCAGAATTACTTGAGCGAGAGAATCCAGGCGACCAGGTTGTTGATCTCGGCCTTGTCCTTGGTCTTGATGACCTTATGTTCTTCTTCCGTGCCGTCTTCGAGCTTCACCTTCTCGCCGGACGTGATCTGGTGAAAGACTTTCGCTTCGCCGTCGGCCTTGCCGCGGTACTTGGCGGCGATTTCCTTGAGCGGCTTGGCTTCCTTCTTCTTGTCGATGGCGTGGCACTTGAGACAGCCTTCCTTCTTGGCCAGCGCCTCGGCAGCGGCGGCGTTGGCGGCCGAGGCGGCCGGAGCGACGGCCAGCGCAGCGAGGCAGAGGAAGGTGGTGGTGAGCGCAGTTTTCATTCGATTCTCCATCAGGTCGTGGGGCTTGCCGGAACGATCAATGCTCGTGCCAGCCGGTAAACATCATCTTGAACATCTGCCCGACGGTCTTGCCGGTCGTCCCAAGGTAGATGTGCGAGAGCATGAAGAGCAGGACGGCAACCGCCGAGAGGTAGTGCGTCATCGCCACCGGCAAAAGACCGTCAAAACCGAAGAGCTTGTCGGGCGCCATCTCGGGGTAGAGGTAGATCAGGCCGCTCACCAGGATCACCGGCATCAGCAGATACATGACGCTCCAGTACGTTACTGCCTGTAACGCATTGAAGTGCTCGTGCGTTGACGGCTCGTGCGGGTGCGGCTTGCCGACAAAAATGCCATAGGCGTACCAGTTGCCTTGCTCGATCAGTCGCTTGATGATGCCCGGCGGTTTCGGGACGAACTGCCACCAGTTGCCGCTGACGACATTGGCGATGACGAAGAAGACGTAGGTGGCAATGAGCGCCACGCCGGCGACGTTGTGGATGCGCACGGCGAGCGAGAACTCGACGAGCAGCCGGTCCGGGCTGGCAAAGTGCAGGCTCATCCCGGTGACGCCGAGGACGATGATGAGCAGCGCGTTGCTCCAGTGCCAGATACGGATCCACCGGGCAATCAGGTATTCACGTTCAGCCATGGTGGTCTCCGTCGCTGTCTGCGCCACGCTCGGTGCCGCTCTTTTTGCGCACGCCGCGCGTCAGCAGGCGCACCGCGCCGTGCGCGAGCAGGCCGAGGATCATCGCAGCGAAGGCGATGAGGATCAGCGTGTCGAGCAGCGGGTGGCGCGTCGCGCCGAGCACGTAGGCGTTGGCGAGGATGATGCTGTTGGCAAAGCCGAGCGTCTCTTGCTCCTGGCTCACGAGGTGGCGGTAGAGCCGCGTCTTGAGCGAGCTGTCGGCCTGGTGGCAGGCCAGGCAGTTCTTCTCGGCTTTCTCCTTGCCAAAGATTTCGTGCGACATCGGCTGCCCGGCCTCGACCGCCGGCGTGTGGCATTCGACGCAGCGCACCGCTTTCCAGTGCAGCCGGGTGTTGGGCAACCAGGCGTGGATGTCATCGATCAGCGGTCGCGATTTCTTCTCCGGGGCAAACCTGGCGAACTGCGCGTCCGAGTCGTGGCAGCCGAGGCAGACGCGGTTGTCCTGGGACACGATCTTGTGCGGGTCGCCGAGCTTGGCGGCAATCC
>JBBRXI010000072.1:0-9271 GCA_038248575.1 Burkholderiales bacterium
ATTCTGCAGCGGGTGCTCGACGCGGCCAAGGAAGGGCTCGAACGGGCCGAGCGCGCCCTGCGCGACGAGCGGGAACAGGTGAGCGGCGTCGAACGCGAGTTGCGCGAGGCGCAGTTCGCTCAGCGCGAGTGCCATAACAAGATCGACGAGATCAAGAGCGGCCGTGAGCTGGCGGCCAAGCAGCTTGAACGTATTGGCGACGAACTCGCGCGGTGCACCGATAGCGCCGAAGCGATGAACGCCGAGGACCTCGAGCCGCAACTGCAAGTGGCGCTCGCGCAGCGCGTTTCACGCGAACAGGCCCTCGCCGGCGCGCGCGACGGGCTCGAAGCGGCGACCGGCGGGTTGCGCGCGCTCGAAGAACAGCGGCTCAGGCTGGAGCAGGGCCTCGCACCGCTGCGCGACCGAAGCGGCGAGCTCAAGCTCAAGGAGCAGGCCGCCAAGCTCAATTTCGAGCAATTTGCCGCGCAACTCAACGAAGTCCACGCCGACGAGCAAAACCTGCGCGGGGATCTCGCGACAGCGCGTCCGGCGGCGCTGCACAGTGCGATTACCGGCTTGCAACGGGCCATCGACGCGCTCGGCGCGGTCAATCTTGCGGCGCTCGACGAACTCGAAGCAGCGCGCGAACGCAAGTCCTACCTCGACGCACAATCAGAGGATCTGACGCAGGCGATGGACACGCTGGAAACCGCCATTCGCCGCATCGACCGCGAGACGCGCGAATTGCTCCAGGCGACCTTCGACTCGGTCAACAAAAGTTTTGGCGAACTCTTCCCGATTCTCTTTGGCGGTGGCGAGGCGGCGCTGATCATGACCGGCGAGGAAATCCTTGACGCCGGCCTGCAGGTCATTGCGCAGCCGCCGGGCAAGAAGAACTCGACGATTCATCTGCTCTCCGGCGGCGAGAAGGCATTGACGGCGATCGCCCTGGTGTTCGCCATGTTCCAGCTCAATCCGGCGCCATTCTGCCTGCTCGACGAGGTTGATGCGCCGCTCGACGACACCAACACCGAACGCTTCTGTGCGATGGTTCGCCGTATGTCCGTCAACACACAGTTTCTCTTTATCAGTCACAATAAAATCGCGATGGAAATGGCGCAGCAACTCGTCGGTGTAACGATGCAGGAATCCGGCGTTTCGCGCATCGTTGAAGTCGATATGGACGAAGCGCTGCGTTTGCGCGAACAGATGGTTTAGGGACAGCAATGACCGAACTGCAAATCGGATTGATCGGCCTTGGGGGCGTCGTCGTTGTCGGCGTCGTCGCTTACAACACCTGGCAGGAATACAAATTCCAGAAGCTTGCCGAGCGGGTTCTTGACGATCGCCACCCCGACGTCCTGCTCGACGGCGGTGCGCGCGAGGAAAGCGACACTGCTGAAGCGGCGCGCAAAGCGCCGCGCGAACCGTCGCCGACGCCTTTCCCCGCCAATGCTTTGCAAGTGGCCGGAGAAGACCGCTGCGTCCCCGTGCCGGGCGAACGTATCGAGCCGGTCTTCCACTTCTCCGGCGAGGCGCCCGCAGCGACTGACGAAGCAATGTACGAAATAGCGCCGGAAGCCGTGCCCGAAGCAGCGCCCGAGATGCACGTTGGGACGGCGCTCGCACACCAAGTTTCGCCTGCCGCGACGCCGGAACAGCCGGCGCCACGCGTCGGCCTGCGCGCCACGTCGGCGGCGGCGCCCGCTGCCCAATATTCCGCCGCACCGATGTCCACAGTGGCTCCGGCGCTCGCGCAGACCGCTCTGAGCCGCTCAGCCGACGAGGCGGCGCGCGAGTCGCGGGAGAGCGGCGAACCGCTGCATCTCCTTTCACCGGTGATCGATTACGTCGCCGTTTTCGAGGCGGTCGAGCCGGCTTCGGCAGCGCAGGTCCTCGAAGCCCAGCGCGACGCGCTCGCGCTGGTTGGCAAACCAATCTACTCGATCGGCTACAACGAGCGGGCGCGCGAATGGGAGAGCATCGTCAGCGACGGCGTCAGCGAATACCGGCGGATTCGCATCGGCTTGCAACTCGTTGACCGCCGCGGGCCGGTGGGTGAGACGGCGCTTGCGACCTTCCATGACGCCATGCACGATCTTGCCGATGAATTGATGGCGGTGGCCGAATTGCCGTCCCGCCAGGCGGCGCTTTCGGCGGCGGCCACACTCGATGAGTTTTGCGCCAGCGTCGATATCCAGATCGGCATCAACGTGGTCAGCGGTGGACAGATTTTTCTCGGCACCAAGCTGCGCGCGCTGGCCGAGGCCGCCGGCATGGTGATCACCAGCGACGGGCGCTTCGTGCGCTGCGACGACGACGGCAATGTGCTCTATGTGCTGGTCAACCAGGACGATGCAGGATTCTCGGTAGAGTCGATGAAAACCATGAGCACGCACGGTGTCACCTTCCTGCTCGACGTGCCGCGCGTTGCCCACGGCGAGCGCGTGTTCAATCAGATGGTCGATCTTGCGCGGCGTTTTGCCGAAGTGCTGCACGGTTCGCTGGTCGACGACAATCGCCGCCCGCTTTCCGAAGGTGCCCTCGAACCGATTCGTCGCCAGGTCGGGCAGTATCAGGCGGCGATGGCCGCGCACAATCTGCCGGCCGGAGGCGACCTGGCGCAGCGCATATTCTCGTGAGCGGCGACACGGCGGCAATGAACGGAAAAGACCGGATCGCCGAGCTGCGCGCGCAGATCGAAGAACATAATCGCCTGTATTACGTTCTCGACGCACCGTCGATTCCGGACGCCGAGTACGACCGCCTGTTTGGCGAGCTGCAAGGGCTCGAGGCTGCTCATCCCGAACTGCTCACCGTCGATTCGCCGACCCAGCGCGTCGGCGCCGCTCCGCTCGCGGCGTTCAAACCCGCTACGCACGACACGCCGATGCTCTCGCTGAATAACGCATTTTCGCAAGACGAGGTGCGCGCTTTCGACCGCCGCGCCCGCGATCTGCTCGCCGCAGGCGGCGAGCTCGTCTATACCGCCGAGCCGAAATTCGACGGCCTCGCGATCAGCCTCATCTACGAGGACGGCGTTATGACGCGCGGCGCGACGCGTGGCGACGGCTCGACCGGCGAGGACGTGACGCCAAACCTGCGCACCGTCGGCAATCTGCCGCTGCGCCTTGCCGGACGCGACTGGCCGCGCCGGCTCGAAGTACGCGGCGAAGTCCTGATGTTGCGCCGGGATTTCGAGCGCCTCAATCGACGCCAGCGCGAGAACGGCGAGAAAGAATTCGCCAATCCGCGCAACGCCGCAGCCGGCAGCCTGCGCCAACTCGATTCGCGGATCACGGCGCGCCGTGCGCTGCACTTCTTCGCCTACGCGCTCGGGCGCGCCGCGGACTTTCCCTTGCCGACCAGCCACTGGCAGGCGCTCGACCTCTTGCTTGCCTGGGGTTTCCCGGTCGCCGACGAGCGCCGCCGGGTAAGCGGCGTCGACGCGCTGCTCGCTACCTACGCCGAGTTGGGTGCCAGGCGCGCCGACCTGCCGTACGCCATCGACGGCGTCGTCTACAAGCTCGACGATCTTGCCGCTCAGCAGCGACTCGGCTTCGTTTCGCGCGCGCCGCGTTTTGCCATCGCGCACAAATTCCCGGCCGAGGAAGCGACGACCGAGCTTCTTGACATCACCGTCCATGTCGGCCGTACCGGCGCGCTCACTCCGGTGGCTCGCCTCGCGCCGGTTTTTGTCGGCGGCGTGACGGTGACGAATGCGGTGCTGCACAATCAGAGCGAGATCGATCGCAAGGATTTGCGTCCCGGCGATATGGTGATCGTTCGCCGGGCCGGCGACGTCATCCCCGAAGTCGTCGGACCGGTCGTCGAACGGCGCACCGGCGAGCTGCCACGCTTCAATCTTCTCGAGCGCTATCCCAACTGCCCGGTGTGCGGCTCGCACGTCGTGCGCGGCGCCGACGAAGCGGTCGCGCGCTGTACCGGCGGACTCTACTGTCCGGCGCAGCGCAAGCAGGCGCTGCTCCACTTCGCTTCGCGCCGCGCCATGGACATCGACGGGCTCGGCGAGCGGCTCGTCGACCAGCTTGTCGATCACGGCATCGTGCGCACGCCGGCTGATCTCTACCAACTCGGGCCGACGACGCTCGTCGGGCTCGAACGTATGGCCGAAAAGTCGGCCAGCAATCTATTGGTGGCGATCGAGAAAAGCAAGGGGACGACGCTCGCCCGCTTCATCTACGCGCTCGGCATTCGCAACGTCGGCGAGGCGACGGCGAGCGATCTGGCGCGCCATTTCGGTCGCCTCGACGAGCTGCTGGCGGCCAGCGAGAGCGAACTGACGCAGGTCGCCGACGTCGGCCCGGTGGTCGCCCAATGCGTGCTCCAGTTTTGCGCCGAGCGGCACAATTGTGACGTCATCGAACAGTTGCGCGCCGCCGGTGTCTTGTGGACGGAGCACGAGGGCCAAGCCAGAGCGCCGGCGGCGCCCGCCGGACCGCTTAGCGGCAAGGTGCTCGTGCTCACCGGCAGTTTGCCGTCGCTGGCGCGCGACGAGGCCAGGGCGCTGATCGAAGCGGCGGGCGGCAAGGTCAGCGGGTCGGTTTCGAAAAAAACCGATTTTGTCGTCGCCGGCGACGAGCCCGGCAGCAAACTCGACAAGGCGCACGAACTCGGTGTGACGATCATTGATGAGGCGAAATTGCGCCTCTTGTTAAACTCACTGTAAAGGCCAGCGCAAGCTGAGATCCCATGAATAAAGTGACGAAAGCTGTTTTCCCGGTCGCCGGTCTCGGCACGCGTTTCCTTCCGGCGACCAAAGCCAGCCCGAAGGAGATGATGCCGATCGTCGACAAGCCTTTGATCCAGTACGCTGTCGAGGAAGCGGTGGCAGCCGGCATCACCGACATGATCTTCGTTACCGGTCGCACCAAGCGGGCGATCGAGGATCACTTCGACAAGGCCTACGAACTCGAGAACGAACTCGCCTTGCGGCACAAGGACGAAACGCTCGAACTTTTGCAGAATCTCTTGCCACGTAATATCAACTGCATCTATATCCGCCAGGCCGAAGCGCTCGGCCTCGGCCACGCGGTGCTCTGCGCGCTCCCGGTCATCGGCAACGAGCCCTTCGCCGTCCTGCTTGCCGACGATCTGCTCGACGCCGAACCGGCGGTGATGAAGCAAATGGTCGATGTTTACGATTACTACCGTTGCTCGGTAATCGGCGTCATGGACGTCCCACACGCCGAAACCGCCAGTTACGGCATCGCCAAAACCAACCCGGTTGCCGAGCGCGTCGAGCGCATCGAGGCGATCGTCGAAAAGCCGAAACCCGAAAATGCGCCATCGACGCTGGCCGTCGTCGGCCGCTACATCCTGACGCCGCGCATCTTTCACCATCTCGAGAGCGTGAAAACCGGTGCGGGCGGTGAAATCCAGCTGACCGATGCGATCGCCTCGATGCTCATCGAAGAGCAGGTCCTCGCCTACCGCTATCTCGGAACGCGTTTTGATTGCGGTTCGAAGCTCGGCTATCTGCAGGCGACCGTTGATTTCGGCCGCCGTCATCCTGAAGTCGGAACGGCTTTTTCCGATTACCTTTCCAGGCTGGACCAGGCATGACCGAAATACAAGCAACGCAGGACGCACGCGCCCGCGACGCCAGAAACCTGCTTGCCACAGCCGATCTGATTCATTCGGCCGAAGCAGTCGCTACCGCCGTGAGCCGGGTCGCCGACGAAATTACCGCCAAGCTCGGCGCCACCAATCCCTTGCTGCTTTGCGTCATGAGCGGCGGCGTTCCGTTCGCCGGACAGCTGATGACCCAGCTGCATTTCCCGCTCGATTTTGACTACATGCACGTGACGCGCTACGGCCAGGACACTGCGGGCGGTGCGCTGTCCTGGCGTACCGCGCCGTGGACGCCGGTCAAGGGGCGTACGCTGCTCATTCTGGACGACATACTGGACGAGGGCGTGACGCTGGCGGCGATCGTAGACCGTATGCAACACCTGGGCGCCAAGGCCTGTTTCACTGCCGTGGCGACCGATAAACTGAACGGCAAGAACAAGCCGATCAAGGCCGATTTCGTCGCCCTCAGCGTACCCGATCGCTTTGTCTTCGGCTACGGCATGGACGTTGCCGGTGCCTGGCGCAACCTCCCGGCCATTTACGCGATGAAGGAAGAATGATGCTGGCTGTAATCGGTGGCAGTGGCCTGTCGCAACTGGCCAACCTCGACGTTTCGCATCGTGAAGTGTTGCGCACACCTTACGGCGAGCCGTCCGGAGCGGTGACCTTCGGCCAGATCTGTGGCCGGCCGGTGGCTTTTCTCGCGCGTCACGGATACGGCCACACGATCCCGCCGCACGAGGTGAACTATCGGGCTAACATCTGGGCGCTCGCCAAGCGCGGCGCCGTCGGCATCATCTCGGTGGCTTCGGTGGGCAGCATCCGCGCCGATCTGAAGCCCGGTGACGTGGTCATTCCGCATCAGATCATCGATTACACCTGGGGGCGCCAATCGACGTTCCACGACGGCCACGACCGCACGGTGACACATATCGATTTCACTGAGCCTTATGACCGCTTGCTGCGCGCCCAACTCATTGCCGCCGCCGCGCGTGCCGCCATCGCCGTCAGCGAGCGCGGGGTCTATGCCGCGACGCAGGGCCCGCGTCTTGAAACGGCGGCCGAGATCGATCGCTATGAACGTGACGGAGCCGATCTGGTCGGCATGACCGGTATGCCCGAGGCGGCGCTGGCGCGCGAACTCGGTGTGCCGTATGCGGCGATCAGCGTCGTCGCCAATTACGCTGCCGGCCGCGCGGCGAGTCGCGAGGGAATCAGCTTTGCCGCGATCGAGGCGGTCCTGCACCAGTCGATGGGGCTGGTGCGGACGATCATCGAGGAAATGGTCGGCTGCCCGCTGGCCGAAGGGGGCGACGATGGCAATTAGGCCGGTCCTGAGGATGGGCGATCCGCTCCTGTGGCAGAAGGCGAGGGCGGTAGACACGTTTGCCACGCCCACGCTCATGGCGCTGATCGCCGACATGGAAGAGACGATGAACGACCTCGATGGCGCCGGGCTTGCGGCGCCGCAGATCGGCGTCGGCCTGCGCGTCGTCATATTCGGTTTTGACGATAACGCGCGCTATCCCGACGCCGAAAGCGTTCCCTACACGGTACTGATCAACCCGCAGCTCACACCGCTCTCCGAGGAGATCGAGGAAGCCTGGGAAGGTTGCCTGTCAGTACCCGGGCTCAACGGACTCGTGCCGCGTTGGCGAGCGTTGCGCTACACCGGTTTTGACGCCGCCGGACGGCCAATCGATCGTTCGGTCGAAGGTTTTCATGCGCGCGTCGTCCAGCACGAGTGCGACCATCTCGATGGGATACTATACCCAATGCGCATACGAGACCTTGCGCATTTCGGTTTTTCGGATGCCCTCTTTCCTGACGACAGCGAGCGGCCGGGAGAGTGAACCGGCGTAATTGAAAAGCGGTTTGTCCGCTGCGTGTCGGTTCGTGTCGGACTCATTCCCGTTCAGCTCTTCAGCTGGTAGAGCAACTCGGTTTCGAGCTTGATCCGGCTGGCGCTCTCGCCGAGGTCGCCGCCGCTGATCAGGAAGGTGTCTTCGACGCGTTCGCCGAGCGTGCCGATCTTCGCCGTGTGCAGGGTGGCGCCGTGCGCGGCGAGCGCCAAGGCCACGGTGTACAGCAGACCGGGGCGGTCGGCGGCGCTCACCGAGAGGATGAAATGCGCGCCTTTGTCGTCGGGCTGGATGGTCACCTGCGGCTCGAGCGGAAAGTGCTTGAGCTGGCGCGAGATGCGTCCGCTCGCCGGCGCCTCGGGCGGCGCCTGCCGGCTCAGACGGTCGCACAATTCGTGTTCGATATAGCTGATCATGTCGCGGTCGCTGTCACGGCCGGTGACGTCGAGCAGCATAAAGCTGTCGAGCGCATAGCCATGTCGGGTGGTGTGGATCTTGGCGTCCATGATGTTGTAGCCGGCACGGCTGAAGAAGCCGACAAGTCGGGCGAAGAGGTCGCGCTGATCGAGCGTGTAGGCCATGACTTCGATGCCGTCGGCCTTGGCGTTGATACGCGCCTTGACCACTGGCTGGGGGCTGTTGATTCGGTAATATAGGCTGCGAGCATGCCAGGTGATTTCCTCGGCCGAATGGCGCAGGAAATAGACCGTATCGAGCTGGTTCCATAGTTTTTCGTGCGCTGCTTCAGGCACTGCGAAGTAGCGCAGAAGACGTAACGCTTCGGCGCGCTTTTCTTCGATGATGCCCTGTGTCACCGGCGCCTTGCCGCCCGAGGCGAGCAGCCGCTGGGTCTGCGTGAACAATTGCTCGAGCAATTGGCCTTTCCAACTGTTCCAGACCTTGGGACTGGTGCCGCGAATGTCGGCGACGGTCAGCAGATACAGCGCCGTCAGGTGCCACTCGTCGCCGACGTTGGCGGCAAACGCGGCGAGCACGTCCGGATCCGAGATGTCCTGCTTTTGCGCCACGTTGGACATGACGAGGTGGTTGCGCACCAGCCAGACGACGAGTTCGCTGTCTTGCGCGTCAACGCCGTGCGCGTCGCAAAATGTTTGCGCTTCGTCGGCGCCGAGTTGCGAATGGGCGCCGCCACGGCCCTTGGCGATGTCGTGAAAAATGGCCGCGACGTAGAGCAGCCACGGTTGGTCGAAGCTGCTGATCAGCTGGCTGCAGAACGGATACTCGTGGGCAAACTCGCTGGCCGAAAAGCGGCGCAGATTGCGCAGGACCTGCAGGGTGTGCTGGTCAACGGTGTACGCATGAAACAGGTCGTGCTGCATCTGGCCGACGATGGCGCCAAAGTTGGGCAGGTAGCGACCGAGGATGTCGAACTGGTTCATCCGCCGGAATTCGTGCAAAACGCCTCTTGGCGCCTTGAAGAGCGCAATGAAGCGGGCCTTGTTCTGCGCGTCGTTGCGAAAATTGTCGTCGACGAGCTGGCGCGCGCGCCATAGCGCGCGAATCGTGCGCCCGCTCATGCCTTTGAGTTCGGAATGCTGCTGCATCAGCGAAAACGCTTCGAGAATGGCGCCAGGACATTCGTTGAACAGCTCCTCGTTCTCGATATCGAGCAACTGGCGAACACTCTGAAAGCGCTCGTTGATCGGCTGCGGCGCCTGGTCCGGCGACGGAAAAATCGCCGTGCCGATGTTCTGCAGCAAGATGATATTGAGCTGGGTGACCGATTTCGCCGTCCGGTAATACTCTTGCATCAATTGCTCGCTGGCGCGCCGGGTCGGCGTCGCGGCAAACCCGAGTTGCTCGGCGAGCGC
>JBBRXI010000073.1:0-9020 GCA_038248575.1 Burkholderiales bacterium
CTTGTGTCAGCGCAAAACTTGACCACCGGCCGCCGCCCACCCTATAATCTCGCGCCCCAAGAGGTGATGTAGCTCAGTTGGTTAGAGCGATGGATTCATAACCCATAGGTCGGCAGTTCAATTCTGCCCATCACCACCAAAATTCAAACCCCAACCACTCTCGGTTGGGGTTTTTTCTTATGTGCTCCCGCCAAGTCCCGCGAGTTCGCGCGGGACGTTGAGTAGGTTTGCGGACTTCGACTGTCTGGCTTACTGCCTACCTCTGAGCACATGGCGCTCTCTCCGGGCGAATTCTCTCCCCTTCCTCTGCGGCGCAATACCACCCGAAGTCCGCAGGCGACACACCTTGTACATATATAAATCAATGGCTTGCATGTTGATCAATCAAGCGGTTGTTTTCCGGCATCGGTAAGCAGAGACGATATGACTCATCCTTGGCTGACACGTTGATGTACCCATCTTTCGTTTGCGGTTTGTCAGAAACATATATATACTTCTGACAAATGGGAGTCTGACCATGAGCCATCTTGCTGAAACCATCTTGTCTGCTGCACAGGCCCTGCCCGAGGGTGGCTTGCTCTCGGCCAAAGAGTTCCTGCACCTGGCCTCACGTGCTGCGGTGGATCAGACCCTCACCCGCTTGACGCGCGAAGGCAAGTTGATGCGCGTTGGGCGCGGCGCTTACGCCGCACCGGTAGTCAGTCGGTTTGGTACGCGTCCGCCCTCGACTGAAGCTGTGGTCAAGGCCATTGAGTCGGCCAGCGGTGAGGTGATCGTTGCCAACGGCGCCACCGAGGCCAACGCACTGGGGTTGACTACACAGGTGCCTACCCGCGAAGTCTTCCTGACTTCGGGGCGCTCACGCAAATTGCAGCTCGGCAACCGATCTGTCGAACTCAAGCATGGCAATCGGTGGCAGTTGGTTCTGGGTGCGCGTCCGGCCGGCATGGCGATCCGTGCCCTGTCCTGGCTGGGGCCTGAGCAAGCATCCTCAGCCCTCAAGATGCTCCACGCCAAACTGCCACCGGCGGAATGGGCTGCCATGCGCTCTGCCAGAGCCGTATTGCCCAACTGGATGGCGCGGGCGGTAAGCGAGGCCAGCGAACATGCCTGAATCCTGGTTTGATCTCAGTTCCGCTGACCAGGCCGAGGCCCTTGAGGTAGCCGCTGGTCGGAGCGGACGGCCAGCACATCTGCTGGAAAAGGACATCTGGGTCGTCTGGGCCTTGGCTGCAATCTACAACGCGCCGCTGGGTGATACCCTGACCTTCAAGGGCGGCACGTCGCTGTCCAAGGTGTACAAGGTCATTGACCGTTTCTCTGAAGACATCGACCTGACTTACGACATCCGCGAACTGGTGCCAGACCTGTTGCGTGACGGCAATCCCATCCCGGCGTCAGCGAGCCAGGAGAGAAAGATCACCAGTACGGTGCGCAGCCGCTTGCCAGAATGGATCGAGCAAACCGTTAAGCCCGTCATTGAGCAGGCATTGGTGGCCAGCGCACTGCCAGTCGAGTTGAGTCTTGCCGGCAAAGACCGCGACAAACTCATCATTGCCTATCCGGCGACCACGACGGGAACAGGCTATGCCGCAGCCACGATCCAGCTGGAATTTGGGGCGCGAGCAACGGGCGAACCTCACCAGCGGCATCACGTGGCCTGCGACATCGCTCCATTCATCGAAGGCGTCGAGTTCCCTTCGGCACAACCCTTGGCGATGACCGCCCAGCGTACGTTCTGGGAAAAGGCGACGGCTGCTCACGTTTACTGCCTGCAAGGACGTCTGCGTGGAGAGCGTTATTCACGCCATTGGTATGACTTGGCTGCCCTGGCCGGAACGCCGCA
Organism: Burkholderiales bacterium; assembly: GCA_038248575.1. Lineage (GTDB taxonomy): Bacteria > Pseudomonadota > Gammaproteobacteria > Burkholderiales > Rhodocyclaceae > Propionivibrio. The sequence goes on from JBBRXI010000073.1 coordinate 1,847, forward strand.
TTTCGACTCGGCAGCAAACGATCGAGAACTGGCGCGGCAAGTGGCCGAGCACAAATCCATGTTTTTCGCCGAGAAGGATGCCGGTGGCACCAAGATCAATTACTTCCAGGCGACGGCTGGAGGGCTCCGATTGATTCCAGATGGCCCCTCCTTGGCCGCGCTGGAAAAGGACTATGCCGCCATGTTGGAGGACGGCCTGCTTGCCATGGACCAACCCGCGTTCTCGGCTGTGCTGGGAGTGTGTCGGACGATTGAAGAGAGGGTCAATCGTCTGGCTCGGCCTGGCTGACAATGCCACAGACTGACTGGATTACCTCGCGCTGCTCGTCCCATAGCAGCGGCGTGCCGGATGCCAGATCAAACAGCGTCACCTCCGAGGGCAGCGTTTCATCCAGGATGGCGGCAACGATGTCTGGCGCCAGTGTCGTGAGGTTGACCATCCGGCTCACCGATCCATGCCTTCGCGTTCGGCGACCTCGGTCAGGCTTTCTGCCTCCCCGGATTCCAGCATGGCCAACCAGCGGTGCCCACGCGCCAGCGCCATCTGGATGGGCGTCGGCTTGTCGTTGATCGGCCGGGGCTTCAAGGTGTTCCCATCGGGAAGCCTCACCACCTTGCGGCCACCGCGCGCTGGCGGCTCGTCGTCGTACTCGCGCTACTCTTGCTCTGGCTGGTGCTGCCGCGACTGCTCGGCCTCGCCGCTGAACGCTGGCTGAACATTCCCGGCCTTGAGGTCTTGCACGTCGAGGTCAAGGATGTCGGCGCCGGGCATGCCCGCGTGAGCGAACTGCGCGGGGTTTGTCAGAGCAGCGGTGGTTACCGTTTCGGGATTGCCCTGCACGACATTACCCTCGACTATTCATTGACGCGTCGCCGTGTCGAGCGCCTGGTCATCGTCAATGCCGAGCTGGAGATTTTTGCCGGACAGCCGGCGCAGGTTTCCGCCTGGCCGTAATTGGAGTGGCCGGATCTGCCCTTGCGCGACGCGCACATCCGCGACTTGCGCGTCGTCGTGGATCGGCCCGAGCATCGGCGGCTGGAGGCGCACGGCGACTTCCACTGGCGCCAAACGGCGGGTCAGTTGCAGGTGGAAATCCGACCCGCCGCCGCTTTGTTGCGGTTGGTGCAATCTCATTCGGCGTGACCGCCCTTCGAATGAGAACGCACCCTAGGTTTAATCGGAATACTTGTCGACGTTCATTACGCGTTCGTTGACCAGTATCTCGAGGCGCAATAGGAACAGTTTTTGAAAACGTGCCAGGGTCGCTTCGGCGCGGACCAACAGTGGTTCCGATAAATCGCGGAGCGATTTGTGGTCGGTGCGGCGTCTCTTGACGGCGACCGTGCGCGCCGCAATGTGTTGATCTATCAAGAAATAACGATATTCGAACAGCCCATCTTTGCCTCCTCTACGTACCGCAACGTGGCTTTGTGTTTCCCCCTCCGCCGTTGCCGCCGCTCTGCCTGACGCGCTCAGGCCGCCGTTCCACTGCTTGTAATCTGTCTTGATGCCGCAGATGGTTCACGCCGCTCTCGTATGCCACATGGAGCGTGCTTTAATTTACACGCCTGGCCGGAGACGGTCCAGCGCGCAGCAGACCGTCGGTCCGACCGCTTGTCGGCTGATTCGAGAAAGGCGCTTAAACTCCGTTCGCGCGCTGGCGGTCGTTGGCTGTCATCGGCGCCGGCGTAACGCCGACAAAACAGGCGGGGGGCGGAGAAATGCTGGACACTGCAGGGTGGAGAGATCGATGAATTTTCTTGCTCATGCCTTGCTTGCGGGAAGTGCCGACGCCGACCGCATCGGCGGCCTGATGGGCGATTTCGTCAAGGGCTTGCTGCCGGCCGGTCTGCCGCCAGAACTCGCTTCGGGCGTTGCCCTGCATCGTGCGATCGACAGTTTCGCCGACCGCCACCCGGCCTTCGCCGCGAGCCGCGCGCGCATCAGCCCGCTGCGCCGCCGGGTTGGTGGCATTCTCGTCGATCTCTTTTACGATCATTTGCTGGCGCGCGACTGGACGCGCTACGGCCCGATAGCGCTCGACGACTTCACCGGCGATCTCTATGCCGCGTTCGAGAACTACTCGGGGTTTTTCAGCGGCGACGCCGTCACGGTCGCCGCGCTGATGCGCCGCTACGACTGGCTCGGTTCCTACCGCGACGTGGACGCGGTCGGCCGCGCAATCGACCGCATGGCGGTCCATCGCCTGCGCCGGGCCAATTCGCTGGCCGGCGGCATCGACGAATTTCTCGCCGACAGCGACGGTTTTGACGCCGACTTCAGGGCCTTCCTGCCCGACGCGCTGGCTTTCACCACGCACTGGCGGCTGGCGCGCGGCCAGCAACGGGCGTTTGGCGCGAGCGGAAAAAAGATCGGGGTGGCCAAACCGCCGCCAATATAATGGCTTGCTAAACCGCCCGCGAAAGACAATCGCGCGGGCAGGTCGCGGAGATCAAGCATGAAGGAAATCGTTGTCGTAGCGCCGGTCAATTTCATGACCGAAGTCACGCGGCGGGTCATCGTCGAGAATGGCTATACCAACGTCGAATTGCTCGAGGGCGATCAGCGCACCGGCGTGGAACTCGCTCAGCTGGCGATCGACGGCGGCGCCAAGCTTCTTATTTCGCGTGGCGGAACGTATGAAACGATCTGCGCGGCGTTCGCCGTGCCGGTCGTCGAGGTCAAGGTCACCGCCTACGATCTGATTGAGGCTTTCAAGGCGGTGCAGGATCTCGGTGAGAGCGGCCTCGTCGGCGTCATTGGCTATCGCAATGTCATTGCCGGCGCCGACCTCGTGGCCGCGGTCATGGGCCTTAAAACGCTGTGTTTCGAAATCCGTGACAAGAGCAGCATTCCGGCCGAGGTCGAGCGGCAGCTGGCGCAGGGCGTACGCGTCTTCATGGGCGACGGCAACGTCGTCGGCGCTGCTGCCAGACACCGCTGCCGGTCGGTTCTTGTACAGTCGGGAAGCCAGGCGATGCAAAACGCCATTGAGCAAGCGAGCAGCATCCTGCAGGCGGCGCGGCTGGAGAAGGAAAAAGCGCAGCAGTTTTCGACGATCATCGACTTCGTGCACGACGGCATCGTCGCCGTCGACACGCGCGGTCATATCACCGTGTTCAACACGGCGTCGCAGAAAATCACCGGTTTCTCGAAGCAGGACGCCGTCGGCAAGAAGATCACCGAAATCATTCCGGATACCCGCTTGCTCCACATTCTGAACACCGGGCGTTCGGAAATCGGCGACATCCAGCGGCTCGACGACCAGACGGTGATCGCCACCAACCGCATCCCGGTGATTGTCGACGGCGAGGTCAGAGGCGCCGTGGCCACCTACCAGGACATCACCGAGGTGCAGCGGCTCGAGCAGGCGATCCGCATCCGTCTTTCTGAAAAGGGTTTTGTCGCGCAGTACGCGTTCTCCGATATCGTGCATCAGAGCAGTGCCGTCGCCGACTGCATCAAGACCGCGCAGAAATTCGCCAAGTACGATACCTCCGTGCTCATCTGCGGTCCCTCCGGCGTCGGCAAGGAGCTTTTTGCCCAGGGCATCCACAACAGCAGTCGGCGCAAGAACTCGCCGTTCGTCGCGATCAACTGCGCGGCGCTGCCCGAGGCGCTGATCGAGAGCGAACTCTTCGGTTACGTCGAAGGCTCGTTTACCGGCGCCGGCAAGAAAGGCAAGGCCGGCCTGTTCGAGATGGCGCATGGCGGCACGATCTTTCTCGACGAGATCAGCGAACTGCCGGTCTTTCTCCAGGGCCGGCTGCTGCGCGTCCTGCAGGAAAAGCAGGTGATGCGCATCGGCGACAACAAACTGATTCCGATCGACGTGCGCGTCGTCTGCGCGACCAACCGCGACCTGCGCAGCCTGGTGACGCGAAAGGAGTTCAGGGGCGACCTTTATTTCCGGGTGGCGATCCTCAGTCTCTATATTCCGTCGCTGAACGAGCGTCCTGACGACATCGAGCTCTTGAGCGCGCACTTCGTCGAGGCTTTCGGCTATCGCTACCGCAAGGGCCGGATGACGCTCACCGCCGACGCCGTCGACTACCTGCGCCGCTACACCTACGAAGGCAACGTCCGCGAACTGCAAGGGATGATCGAGCGCGCGGTCGTCATCTGCGAGGGCAAATCAATCGGCGTGCACGACCTGACGGCGATGACGCGCAGCGCGGTGGCGCCGGCGGCCGACGATGCCGGCGCCTTTGCGCCGGCCGGCAAGACGCTCAAGGACGTCGAGGATTGGTACATCGAGCAGGTCTACCGGACGACCAAGGGCTCGACCAAGGAATGCTGCACGATTCTTGGTATCGACCGCACGACACTGTGGCGGCGAATCCGGGACAAGCGAATGGCGGCCGAACGCTGAGCCCTTCGGTTTTGTTGCAAAAACTTACTCTATTGTTTCATGTTGCAATAGTCCCGACTGCCGGCGCGCCACCTGGGGGTCGACCAAGCGCATTAAAAACAGGGACTTGCGCTGCAGCGCCGGCGCTGGCCCGACTATTGCGAAGACCTCCGCACGGGGGCTTCGGCAAAGTTGAGCGGTTCGGCTCAGCGAAGCCCGTTTGCCAACGTAGCGCTCACGAAACCCTTGTCTCATGAAAATCGGATTGACAAGCTTTGCCTTGCGCTGGGCGTTTGCCAGCGGCATGAGCATCGAGGCCTTCCTTCAGCGTGCTCGTGAGCTGGGCGCCGAGGTCGTTCAACTGTGCCAGAACTCGGGCGTCGACCGACTCGGGGACGCGCAGCTCGCGGAGCTGGCCCACCTCGCGCGTCGGCTCGATCTCGTCCTCGAATTCGGCGACAGCGGCGCCGAGCTCGCGCAGCTGCAGGCCGGAATCCGCAGGACGGCGAGCCTTGAGGGCATCGTTTATCGCTGCGTGGTCGACGCCGACGGCCTCGCGCCTGACGCCGTGATCGCCAACCTGCGCGCCGTGCGGCCTCTGCTGCGCGACTGCGGCGTCATTCTCTGCGCCGAAAATCACTTCCGGTTTTCGCCGCAGCTGCTGCGCCGCATCGTCAGCGAGGTCGACGATCCGGCGATCGGCGTCTGCCTCGATCCGCTCAATTCGATCGCGCAGTGGGTCGGGCCCGAGGAGACGATACGCGAACTGGCGCCGCTGGCGCGCACGGCGCACATCAAGGACGCGTGCATCACGCGCCTGGGCTCGGGTTTTGCGGTCGGCGGCGTCCCGCTCGGTGAAGGGCAGCTCGACCTCGCGGCCTATCTTGCCGCCGTCGTCCCGCGCGTCGAGAGCCTCTTGCTCGAATCGTGGATGGACCCCGTCGACGGCGAGCAAGGCGCGGCGACGCTGGCGCAGGAAACGCTGTGGGCGAGGAACGGCCTGGCGCTGATCGGCGAACTGCTGCGCCGCAAACCGGCATCCGAGCGGACCCGGATTGCGCCAGACGCAGCCCGGCCGGTCGACACACGTGTCTGAGGAACCCACCATGGATTCGAACACCCCGTTTGCCGCCTATCGCTACGCCGTGATCACCGGTTTCTATGGCCGCCAGGGCAATCGTTTCCTCGAGTATCAGCCGCAGCGCAGCCTGAGCGAAAAGCTCCAGATGGCGGCGCGCACCGACGGCTGCGCCGGCGTCGAACTGTGCTATCCCGACGACTTTGCCGATCTGCCCCTGCTGCGCACGCTGCTGCGCGATCTCAATCTCGGCGTTTCGGCGCTCAATTTCCGTTCGCGCCGGCCCGGACAATGGATGCGCGGCGCCTGGGCGTCGGAGAATGCTGCCGAGCGCCGGGCGGTGGTCGACGATTGCTGTCGCCTGATGGACCTTGCCGGCGACATGGGCGTTGGGCGGGTGACCAATTGTCCGCTCAACGACGGCGCCGATTTCGTCTTCGAGATGGACTACGCACGCGCCTACGATTACGCCGCCGAAGGGTTTTCCGCGGTCGCCGCGCACCGTCGCGACGTGCGCCTGTGCATCGAATACAAGCCCAACGAACCGCGTGCGCGCAGCCTCTTCGATACCGCCGGCGGCACGCTGGCTTTCGTCCAGATGGTCGGCGCGCAAAACCTTGGGCTCACCCTCGACATGGGCCACGCGCTGGCCGCCGGCGAGCGTCCGGCGCAGTCGGCGGCGCTGCTCGCGCGCGCCGGCAAGCTGTTCTACGTCCAGCTCAACGACAACGACGGTGCCTTCGACTGGGACCTGCCGCCCGGCGTGCTACGTTTCTGGGAAACGCTTGAATTCCTGTACACCTTGCCCCGCCTCGGCTATTGCGGCGACTGGTTCTCCTTCGACATCGTGCCGAAAGAGTTCGACCCGGTGAAAGTCTATGGCGAGGCCTTCGCGATGACACGCAAGCTCGAGTCGATCGCCGCTCGTTTCGACCCCCAACGCATCGCCGACCTCGTTGCTGCGCGCAACCCGACGGCGACAATGTCATACTTGTTTTCGCTGCTCTGATCGATGTCCACACCGCTGCGGACATTTGCGCTTTTCCTTCAACCCCGCCTGAGAGGTATTGCCATGAACCGTTTCCCGCAAACTCATCGAAGCGTACTGCGTCTGGCCAGCCTGGTCGCCGCGCTCGTCGTCACCGCCGTTGCGCTCCCGGCGAGCGCCCAGACCTACCCGAGCAAGCCGCTGCGTCTGATCGTCGGCTTCCCGCCCGGTGGCGGTTCTGACGCCTTTGCACGGGCCCTCGGCCAGCGCCTCGGCGACCAGATGGGTCAGCAGGTGGTGATCGACAACCGGCCCGGAGCCAACGGTAATATCGGCGCCGAAGTCGCCGCCAAGCAGCCGGCCGATGGCTACAACCTGTTGCTCATCTCGACCTCGCAGGCGATCAACGTCAGCCTCTACGCCAAGCTCAACTATGACCTCGTCAAGGACTTCACGCCGGTGGCGATCATCGGCTCGGTGCCCAATACTGTCGTCGTCAAGTCCGATCTGCCGGTCAGCAATGTCAAGGAATACATCGCGCTCGCCAAGTCGAAGAAGATCCAGTTCGCCTCATCGGGTTCGGGCAGCCCCGAGCACCTGGCCGGCGAGATCTTCAGTTCGATGGCCGGCATTAAGATGGTGCACGTGCCCTACAAGGGAAGCGGCCAGTCGGTGATCGACCTGGCCGGCGGTCAGGTCGATTCGGGCTTCAACACGCTGCCCTCGGTGATCAACATGGCCAAGCAGGGCAAGGTC
>JBBRXI010000074.1:0-8999 GCA_038248575.1 Burkholderiales bacterium
GAAAAAGAAGCTATAATCTTTTTCTTTTCGCGCCCGGCACTTCCTCTTGCCGGGCGTTTCTCCCGTACGGGTTCCAAGACTGACCGCAACAGCGGGCCAAGTTGGAGAGATAGATGATTCAGATGCAGACGGTTCTGGACGTCGCCGACAATACCGGCGCCCGTTCAGTGATGTGTATCAAGGTGCTGGGCGGCTCAAAACGTCGCTATGCCAGCGTTGGCGATATCATCAAAGTGAGTATCAAGGATGCTGCGCCCCGCGCTCGCGTCAAGAAAGGCGACGTCTACAGTGCGGTTGTCGTACGCACTGCCAAGGGTGTTCGTCGTTCGGACGGCTCGCTGGTTCGCTTCGACAACAACGCGGCGGTGCTCCTCAACAACAAGTTGGAGCCAATTGGCACGCGTATCTTTGGGCCGGTGACGCGCGAATTGCGCGGCGAGCGGTTCATGAAGATCGTGTCCCTGGCGCCTGAAGTTCTGTAAGGGGCGATCATGGATAAGATTCGTAAGGGCGACGAGGTGGTCGTCATCGCCGGTAAGGACAAGGGCAAGCGCGGGATGATTTCCGTTCGCGTCGATGCCGAACATGTCGTGGTTGAAGGCGTCAATCGCGCCAAGAAGCACGTCAAGCCAAACCCGGTCAAGGGCGTGGTCGGAGGCGTTGTCGATAAAGACATGCCGCTCCACGTGTCGAATGTTTCGCTCTACAACCCGGCGACCCAGAAGGCAGATCGCGTCGGCTTCAAGACGCTTGAAGACGGCTCGAAGGTGCGTATCTTCAAGTCGAGCGGCGAAGTGGTTAAGGCGTAAGGAGCGATCATGGCGCGTATGCTGGATTTTTACAAAAACACTGTGGTGTCGGAACTGACCCAGAAATTCGGCTACAAGTCGAATATGGAAGTGTCGCGCATCACCAAGATTACTCTGAACATGGGCGTGGGCGAAGCGGTTGCCGACAAGAAAGTGCTCGAACACGCGGTCGGCGACATGACCAAGATCGCCGGACAAAAGCCGGTCGTCACCAAGTCGCGCAAATCGATCGCCGGCTTCAAGATCCGTGACGGTTATCCGATCGGTTGCATGGTGACGCTGCGCGGTCCGCGCATGTTCGAGTTTCTCGATCGTCTGGTGACCGTGGCATTGCCCCGCGTGCGCGACTTCCGCGGCATTTCGGGCAAGGGTTTCGACGGCCGTGGCAACTACAACATGGGCGTCAAGGAACAGATCATCTTCCCGGAAATCGAGTACGACAAAATCGATGCGTTGCGTGGCATGAACATTAGCGTGACCACCACCGCCAAGACCGACGACGAAGCGCGTGCCTTGCTTGCCGCGTTCAAATTCCCGTTCAAGAATTGAGGCGATAATGGCGAAACTTGCACTGATTAACCGCAATGAAAAGCGGCGCAAGACGGTCGAAAAGTACGCCGCCAAGCGTGCTGATTTGCTGGCTGTCGTCAACGATGCGAAGCGGACCGAAGAAGAGCGCTTTGAAGCGCGTCTGAAGTTCCAGGCCCTGCCGCGCAATTCGAGTCCGGTACGTCTGCGTAACCGTTGCAAGCTGACCGGTCGTCCGCGTGGCGTTTATCGCAAATTCGGTCTGGCCCGGAGCAAGTTGCGCGACTTCGTGATGCGCGGCGAAGTTCCCGGTATGACCAAGGCCAGCTGGTAAGGCAGGAGAGAACGATATGAGTATGAGCGATCCGATCAGCGACATGCTGACCCGCATCCGCAATGCCCAGATGGCAAACAAGGCGTCCGTCGCCATGCCGTCTTCGAAAGTCAAAGTGGCCATTGTCAAAGTGCTGATGGACGAGGGGTATGTTGAAGACTTCGCGGTTCGTGAAAACGACGGCAAGCCGACCCTCGAAATAGGACTGAAGTATTACGCTGGCCGTCCGGTTATCGAGCGCATCGATCGCGTCTCGAAGCCCGGTCTGCGGATCTACAAGGGCGCTGACGACATTCCGCGCGTGATGAATGGCCTTGGCGTGGCGATTGTGTCCACCCCCAAGGGCGTAATGACCGACCGCAAAGCCCGCGCCAGCAACACCGGTGGCGAAGTGCTGTGCATTGTCGCGTAAGGGGTGACTGATGTCCCGCGTTGCTAAAAATCCAATTGTTCTGCCGCAAGGTGTCGAAGTGGACCTGAGCGCAGAAAAAATCTCGGTCAAGGGACCGTTGGGCGCGATCACGTTTGTCGCTAATCCGGCAGTGAGCGTCGAAAAAGACGGCGCCAACCTGGTGTGCAAGGCCGTCGAAGGCGCCGACAACGCCAACGCGTTGTCGGGAACCGTGCGGGCGATCGTCGCCAATATGGTGACTGGCGTCAGCAAGGGTTTTGAGCGCAAGCTCAACCTCGTCGGCGTCGGCTACCGTGCCGCGGCTGCAGGCGACACGCTTAATCTGACGCTCGGCTTTTCGCATCCGGTTGCGCACAAGATGCCGGCCGGGATCACGTGCGCGACGCCGACCCAGACCGAGATCGTGATCAAGGGTGTGGACAAGCAGCAAGTCGGTCAGGTGGCGGCTGAAATCCGCGCCTATCGCAAGCCGGAGCCCTATAAGGGCAAGGGCGTGCGTTACTCCGACGAAGTGATTGTCCTCAAGGAAACGAAGAAGAAGTAAGGGTGCTCAAATGATTGACAAGAACCAGGCGCGGTTGCGCAGAGCCCGTAAAACCCGGGCCAAGATTGCCGAACTGAAGTCAGTGCGCTTGTCGGTGCATCGCACTAACGGCCACATTTACGCTCAGGTCTTTTCGTCCTGCGGTTCCCAGGTGTTGGCGGCGGCTTCGTCGCTCGAGCCGGAAGTGCGCAAGGATTTGGCCAACGGCGGAAATGCCGGCGCGGCTGCGGTGATCGGCAAGCTGATCGCCGAGCGGGCGATCAAGGCTGGCATTGAGCAGGTCGCGTTCGATCGCGGCGGCTTCCAGTATCACGGGCGCGTCAAAGCGCTGGCTGAAGCCGCGCGTGAAGCCGGCCTCAAGTTCTGACCGGTGCGAAAAAGGATTGGAGTAAGTAATGGCTAAACCGCAAGGCAGGAAACCACAGCAAGCCGAGAAGCCCGACGACGGCATGCGCGAGAAGATGATATCGATCAACCGCGTCACGAAGGTCGTGAAGGGTGGTCGTATCCTCGGTTTTGCAGCACTCACGGTCGTCGGCGACGGTGATGGCCGCGTCGGCATGGGCAAGGGCAAGTCGCGCGAAGTTCCGGTGGCTGTGCAAAAAGCCATGGAAGAAGCGCGGCGCAAGATGGTCAAGGTCCCGCTCAAGAACGGCAGCTTGCATCACACGGTCTTCGGTCGCCACGGCGCTTCGGTGGTCATGATGCAGCCGGCTCCTGAAGGTACCGGTGTCATCGCCGGCGGCGCGATGCGCGCCGTCTTCGACGTCATGGGCGTGACCAATATTGTCTGCAAATCGCACGGTTCGAACAATCCGTACAACATCGTCCGGGCGACGATCAACGGGCTGCAGGCGATGAACACGCCGTCGGATATCGCCGCCAAGCGCGGCAAGTCGGTCGAAGAGATCCTGGGGTAAGCCATGGCTGAAAAGAAAGTTAAAGTCACGCTCGTCAAGAGCCTGATCGGCACCAAGGAGTCGCATCGCGCCACGGCGCGCGGACTCGGATTGCGCCGCCTGAACAGCAGCTCCGAACTGCAGGATACGCCGGCCGTTCGTGGCATGATCAACAAGATTTCCTACCTTCTGAAGTGTGAGGGTTAAGATGAAACTCAATACGATACAGCCCGCCGACGGTTCGACGCACGCCAAGCGCCGCGTCGGTCGTGGCATTGGTTCAGGACTCGGCAAGACCTGCGGTCGCGGTCACAAGGGTCAGAAGTCGCGTGCCGGCGGTTTCCACAAGGTCGGTTTCGAAGGCGGCCAGATGCCGCTGCAGCGCCGTTTGCCAAAGCGAGGTTTTGTTTCGCTGACCAACGCCCGCAACGTCGAAGTGCGCCTTTCGGAAATCAACGACCTGCCGATCGATGAAATCGATCTGTTGACGCTGATCCAGGCCAACCTCGTCTCGCAGCACGCCTTGTCGGCCAAAGTCGTTCTGTCCGGCGAGATTACGCGCAAGGTGACGCTCAAGGGCGTCGGCGCGACCAAGGGCGCTCGTGCTGCCATTGAGGCGGCCGGCGGGTCGGTTGCAGAATAACGGCTTGCGGACGGTGACATTCCTTGGCAACTAATCCAACCCAGGTCAGCAAAGGCGGCAAGTACGGTGACTTGAAGCGCCGGCTGCTGTTCCTTGTCGGCGCGTTGATCGTCTACCGCATCGGGACGCACATCCCGGTGCCGGGAATCGATCCGCAGGTGCTCAGCGATTTGTTCAGCAAGCAGCAAGGCGGCATCCTCGGCATGTTCAACATGTTCTCCGGTGGCGCGCTCTCGCGCTTTACGATTTTCGCGCTCGGTATCATGCCCTACATTTCTTCGTCGATCATCATGCAACTGATGACGCACGCCAGCCCGCAACTCGAGGCGCTGAAGAAGGAAGGCGAAGCCGGACGGCGCAAGATCACGCAATACACGCGTTATGGAACCGTGGCTCTGGCGCTGTTCCAGGGTATCGGCATTGCGATCGCCGTCGAGTCGCAGCCTGGCCTCGTTCCCGATCCGGGCATGATGTTCCGCTTCGTGACGGTGACCACCTTGCTCACCGGGACGATGTTCCTGATGTGGCTTGGCGAGCAGATCACCGAACGCGGTCTCGGCAACGGCATCTCGATCATCATTTTCGCAGGTATCGCCGCCGGTCTGCCGACGGCCATTGCTGGTCTGCTTGAACTCGTTCGCACTGGTGCGATGCATCCAATTTCGGCGCTGTTCATCACCATCCTCGTTGGCCTGGTTACCGCCTTTGTCGTCTTCGTCGAACGCGGCCAGCGCAAGATCCTGGTGAACTACGCGAAACGCCAGGTCGGCAACAAGATCTACGGCGGTCAAAGTTCGCACCTGCCATTGAAGCTCAATATGGCCGGCGTCATCCCGCCGATCTTTGCCTCGTCGATTATCCTCTTCCCGGCGACGATCGCGGGCTGGTTCAGCGCCGGTGATTCGATGCGCTGGCTCAAGGATATCGCCGGCGCGCTATCGCCCGGTCAGCCGATTTACGTGATGTTCTACGCCGCGGCGATCATTTTCTTCTGCTTCTTCTACACGGCGCTGGTTTTCAATTCCAAGGAAACCGCGGACAACCTCAAGAAGAGCGGCGCCTTCGTTCCGGGCATCCGTCCGGGCGAACAGACGGCGCGTTACATCGACAAGATCCTCATGCGCCTGACGCTGATCGGCGCCGGCTACATCACCATCGTCTGCCTGCTGCCGGAATTCCTGATTCTCAAGTGGAACGTCCCGTTCTACTTTGGCGGAACCTCGCTGCTGATCATCGTCGTCGTGACCATGGATTTCATGACGCAGGTTCAGGCTTACGCCATGTCGCATCAATACGAAGGTCTCTTGAAGAAAGCAAACTTCAAGGGCGCCGGATTCACGGCTAAATAGATGGCAAAGGAAGACTTGATTGAAATGCAGGGCGAGGTCATTGAGAACCTTCCCAATGCGACGTTCAGGGTGAAGCTCGAAAACGGTCACATCGTGCTTGGTTTCATCTCCGGAAAAATGCGTATGCACTACATCCGCATTCTGCCCGGCGACAAGGTGACGGTCCAGCTGACGCCTTACGACCTGAGCCGTGCGCGCATCGTTTTCCGCGCCAAGTAAGATTTAAATCTCTCTACGCAGTTGATGTAATCAGGCGAAAGGCTGGCTGCGCCGGACGCCGATAATTAGGAGTTAAACATGAAAGTGCTGGCATCTGTCAAGCGCATCTGCCGCAACTGCAAGATCGTTCGGCGCCACGGCATTGTGCGTGTGATCTGTACCGATCCGCGGCATAAGCAGCGTCAAGGTTGATCGCTGCGACTCGGACAATTGAGTCGTCAGTCGGTTGAAGATATAATCATTAGTTTCGCATACTTGGGGTTAATCGATGGCCCGCATCGCAGGGGTAAATATACCCAACCACCAGCATGCCGAAATCGCGCTTACGGCGATTTACGGTATTGGTCGCAGCCGCGCACAAAAGATTTGTGACGCTGTCGGTGTAACACGTTCAACGAAAATGAAAGACCTCACGGAAGCCGAAATGGATCGTTTGCGCGACCAGGTCGGCAAGTTCACCGTCGAGGGCGATCTACGTCGTGAAGTCACGATGAGCATCAAGCGTCTGATGGACCTTGGTTGCTATCGTGGTCTTCGCCATCGCAAGGGTCTGCCTTGCCGCGGACAGCGCACGCGAACCAATGCACGGACCCGCAAAGGCCCGCGTAAAGCGATTGCCGGCAAGAAATAAGAGGACCTAACCATGGCCAAGACTGCAACGAAAGTTCGCAAGAAAGTAAAGAAGAACGTGGCCGAGGGCATTGCCCACATTCACGCTTCTTTCAATAACACCATCATTACGATTACCGACCGCCAGGGCAACGCCCTGTCGTGGGCAACTTCGGGTGGAGCCGGCTTCAAGGGCTCGCGCAAGAGCACCCCGTTTGCCGCTCAGGTGGCTGCTGAAGCCGCCGGCAAGGCGGCTGTCGAGTGTGGCGTGAAGAACCTCGAAGTCCGCATCAAGGGCCCCGGCCCCGGTCGCGAGTCGTCGGTTCGTGCATTGAATGCACTCGGCATGAAGATCACGGCGATTACCGACGTGACCCCGATTCCGCACAACGGCTGCCGTCCGCCTAAAAAGCGTCGGATTTAAGGAGAAAGACAAGTGGCTCGTAATCTCGATCCGAAGTGCCGTCAGTGCCGCCGTGAAGGCGAAAAGCTGTTCCTCAAAGGTGAAAAGTGCTTTACCGACAAGTGTGCCATCGAGCGTCGCTCGTACGCGCCCGGTCAGCACGGCCAGAAGTCCGGTCAGCGCCTGTCCGACTATGGCGTTCACCTGCGTGAAAAGCAGAAGATCCGTCGCATCTACGGCATTCTCGAAGGCCAGTTCCGCAAGGTGTACAAGGAAGCCGACCGGCGCAAGGGTGTGACCGGTGAAGTTCTCCTGCAGTTGCTCGAGTCGCGTCTCGATACCGTTGCCTACCGCATGGGTTTTGCCGCGTCGCGTTCCGAATCGCGTCAGGTTGTTCGGCATAACGGTGTGCTGGTCAACGGCCGCCGCGTGAATATCCCGTCGTACCAGGTCAAACCGGGTGACGTCGTTGAAGTCGCCGAGAAGGCCAAGGGCCAGTTGCGGGTCAAGGCAGCGCTCGCCGCCGCCGAGTCGCGCGGCTTCCCGGAGTGGGTGGTCGTCGACGTCAAGGAAGCGAAGGGTACCTACAGAGCTCGTCCGGAACGCAGCGAATTGCCGCCGACGATCAACGAAAGCCTTGTGATCGAACTTTATTCGAAGTAATCGGGGCTCCGCTTGACTCAATCAGGCAAAGGACAAGACATGCAAAGCAGTGGACTATTGAAACCGCGCATCATCGATGTGCAGAGTTTGTCGCCGGTGCACGCCAAGGTGGTGATGGAGCCCTTTGAGCGTGGCTACGGGCACACGCTGGGCAACGCCTTGCGTCGCATTCTTCTCTCGTCAATGCCCGGTTATGCCGCCACCGAGGTGAGCATCGACGGCGTGTTGCACGAGTATTCGACGATCGACGGCGTGCAGGAAGACGTCGTTGACATCCTGCTCAACTTGAAGGGCGTCGTCTTCAAGCTGCACAACCGCGAAGAAGCGGTTCTGCAACTTTCCAAGGAAGGCGAAGGCGTCGTTCGTGCCGGCGATATCGTCGTGTCGCACGACGTCGAAATCATCAATCCGGATCACGTCATCGCCCATCTCTCGGCGGGCGGCAAGCTGGCCATGGAACTCAAGGTCGAGAAGTCGCGTGGCTACGTTCCGGGCAATCTGCGCCAACTCGGCGACGACAACAAGAGCATCGGCAAGCTGGTGCTCGACGCGTCGTTCTCGCCGGTCCGTCGCGTCAGCTATTTCGTCGAAAGCGCGCGCGTCGAGCAGCGTACCGACCTCGACAAGCTGATCATGGAAATCGAGACCAACGGCGTCATCGAGCCCGAGGAAGCGATCCGCACGGCGGCGCGCATCCTGATGGAACAGCTCTCAGTATTTGCCGACCTCGAAGGAACGGCGCTGCCGATCGAACACCAGAAGGCGGTGCAGGTCGATCCGCTGCTGCTGCGTCCGGTCGATGATCTCGAACTGACGGTGCGTTCGGCGAACTGCCTGAAAGCCGAGAACATCTACTACATCGGTGATCTGATCCAGCGTACCGAAAACGAGTTGCTCAAGACCCCCAATCTTGGTCGCAAATCACTCAACGAAATCAAGGAAGTGCTGGCCGCTCGCGGCCTCACTTTGGGCATGAAGCTTGAGAACTGGCCGCCGGCCGGGCTCGACAAATAAGCCGCCCGGACAAGAATAGGAAGGAATAGATATGCGTCACCGTTTGGGTCTCCGTAAGCTCAACCGCACGAGTTCGCACCGTCTGGCGATGCTGCGCAACATGACCGTTTCGCTGCTTCGTCACGAGACGATCAAGACGACCTTGCCGAAAGCCAAGGAACTGCGTCGCGTCGTCGAGCCGATCATCACGCTCGGCAAAAAGCCGAGTCTCGCCAACCGTCGTCTGGCGTTTGACCGCCTGCGCGATCGCGAGATGGTGGTCAAGCTCTTTGCCGAAATCGGACCGCGCTACGCCGTTCGCAACGGCGGCTATCTGCGCATCCTTAAATGCGGTTTCCGCGATGGCGACAACGCGCCGATGGCTTTCGTCGAGCTGCTCGACCAGCCCGAAGCACCGGTTGTCGAGGCCGAGGCCGCTTAAGCAGCCCGCCGCTTCACAAGAAAACCAGGCTTGGCCTGGTTTTTTTTGCACAGCTTTTAACCACAGAGGCACAGAGGCAGGGCACAGAGGCACAAAAGACAGCCCGCCCCTCTCTGAGTCTCTGAGTCTCCGAGTGTCAGAGTCTCCGTGTC
>JBBRXI010000075.1:0-8914 GCA_038248575.1 Burkholderiales bacterium
GACGGCCGGCGCTGATTTCGCCGGTCTTGAGCACGTAGGCCCGGTCGGCCACCTTCAGGGCCTGGTTGGCCATCTGCTCGACCAGCAGGATGGTCGTGCCGCCGGCCTTGAGCGCGCGGATCACGGCGAAGATCTCCTTGACCACCAAGGGCGCCAGACCCAGCGAGGGTTCGTCGAGCAACAGCAGCTTGGGCCGCGCCATCAGCGCGCGGGCGATCGCCAGCATCTGCTGCTCGCCGCCCGACAGCGTTCCGGCGCGTTGGTGGCGGCGCTCGCCGAGTATCGGAAAGAGCGCGCACATGCGCTGCAGGTCGACGTCGAAATTGAGCGTATCGGCGAGCGCTGCGCCCATTTGCAGGTTCTCGAGAACGCTCATGCGCGGGAAAATGCGCCGCCCTTCCGGAACCAGCGCGATACCGCGCCGCGCGATCGCATGCGCCGGCAGGCCGGTGATGTCTTCGCCGTCAAAAATGATGTGCCCGGCGGAGGCGCGCGGCATGCCGAAGTGCGACTTCATCAGCGTCGATTTGCCGGCGCCGTTGGCGCCGATCAGTGTCACCACCTCGCCGACCTGCACTGACAGATCGATGCCGTGCAAGGCGTGGATATGGCCGTAGTGCGCGTGCACCGCGCGCAGTTCGAGCATCATCGGCGCAACGCTCCCGACAGCATGTTCTCTTCGCTGCCTTCGCTGGCATCCCTGCCTTCGCCGCCGTAGTTGCCGTAGTCGCCCTCGCCGTCGTCCTCGCCGAGGTAGGCCTTGATGACTTTCGCGTCGCTGCGGATTTCGTCGGGCGTTCCCTCGGCGATCTTGCAGCCGTAGTTAAGAACGCAGATGTGATCCGAGACGTTCATGACGACGTTCATGTCGTGTTCGATCAGGAGGATGGCGAGACCCTCTTCGCCGGCCAGCGACTGCAGCAGCGCGTTAAGTTCGGCCGACTCGCGCGGGTTGAGTCCGGCTGCCGGTTCGTCGAGACAGAGCAGGATCGGATCGACGCACAGCGCGCGGGCGATTTCGACGCGCCGCTGCATACCGTAAGGCAGGTCGCCGGCGACCGCGTCGGCGCGGTCGAGAAGGTTCAGTCGTTTCAGTCGATCGACGGCGATGGCGATCGCCTCCGCCTCGGCGCGGCGGTAGGCCTGCAGGCCGAACAGGCCGGCCAGCGAAAAGCCGGAAGCCCGCTGCAGGCGCTGATGCTGGGCGACGATCAGGTTCTCGAGGACGGTCATTCTCGGGAACAGGCGAACGTTTTGAAACGTCCGCACGACCTGCGCCCGGCTCGCCACCTGATGGCTGTCGAGTTGTTCGAGTCGCAGCGTTCCGCGCTGCGGGTGGACAAGTCGAACGCTGCCGCTGCTCGGCTTGTAGAAACCGGTCAGGCAGTTGAAAAGCGTCGTCTTGCCGGCGCCGTTCGGGCCGATGACGGCGGTGATGCGCGCGGCCATGACGTCGAGGCTCAAGTCGTCGATCGCCGTCAGCCCGCCAAAGCGCATGCTGAGGTTTTCGACGCGCAAGAGCGGTTCGCTGCGGCTCATGGGCGCTCTCCGTCGCGCGGCAAGGCGCTGTAGCGCAGAGTTGGCTCGCGTTTCGCGAGGATGCCGCCCGGGCGCCAGATCATGATCAGGATCATCGCCGCGCCGAACAGCAGCATGCGGTAATCGGCAAAATCGCGCCCGAGTTCAGGCAGCAGGACGAGCACCAGCGACGACAGGACGACGCCGAGCTGGCTGCCGGTGCCGCCCAGAACGACGATCGCCAGGACGATCGCCGATTCGTTGAAGGTAAACGATTCGGGCGAGATGAAGCCCTGGCGCGCGGCGAAGAAGACGCCGGCGGCACCGCCCAGCATCGCGCTGATCGCCAGCGCCGAGAGTTTGACCTGGGTGACGTTGATGCCGAGCGCCTTGCAGGCGATCTCGTCCTCGCGTATCGCCTCCCAGGCGCGGCCGATCGGCAGTTTGCGCAGGCGCGAAACAAAGACGTTGGTCAGCATCGCGAGGGCGAGGATCAGGTAGTAGAGGAAATGAATCCGGTGCAGCGGCGAGAACTCGATGCCGAAGAACGAAGCGAAGGTCGCCTCGTCGCCGGGCTTGAACGGCAGGCCGAAGAACGTCGGGCGCGGGATAGAGGCAATGCCGTTCGGTCCGTTCGACAGTTCGGTCCAGTTGACGAGGACGACACGAACGATCTCGCCGAAGCCGAGCGTGACGATCGCCAGGTAATCGCCGCGCAGGCGCAGCGTCGGCCAGCCGAGCAGCAGGCCGAAGCCGGCGGCAAGCGCGCCCGCCACCGGCAAGGCCTGCCAGAAACCCCAGCCGAACTGCGTCGCCAGCAGCGCGTAGGCGTAGGCGCCGACGGCGTAGAAAGCCGCATAACCGAGGTTGAGCAAACCGGCGAGGCCGACGACGACGTTGAGTCCCCAGCCGAGCATCACGTAAATCAACACCGTCGTCGCCGTATCGACGACGTAGCGGTTGTCCGAGAAGAGAATCGGCAAAAAGAGCGCGCTGGCGAAACAGCCCCAGCCGAGCCAGTTGGTCAGGACGCCGTAGCGGCGCGACGACGGCGTCGCACGGTTTTTCGTGCGCTCTTGGCTGCGCCGGCCGAGCTGCCAGCGCTCGAAGGCATAGCGCGCGATCAGGCGGCCGGCAAAGCACAGCGCGACGAAGGCCGCGAGTACTGGCCAGCGCGTCGCGACGCGCAGCGCGCCGCCCTGGTCGACGGTGGTCAGGCCAAGCATCGGGATGCCGAGCAAGAGCGCGATGAAAGCGACGGACGCCGCGTCTTTCAAACGCTCGGCGAGCGAAGGCGCGTGCTGCGCGCTGACCACGACGCCCATCAGACCTTCTCCACTTCAGGGCGGCCCAAGAGGCCCGAGGGGCGGAACATCAACACCAGGATCAGCAGCGAAAAGGTCGCGACGTCCTTGTACTCGGGTGCCAGATAAGCGACCCAGAAAGCCTCGATCAAACCGATCAAAACGCCGCCGAGCATCGCCCCGGGCAACGAGCCGATGCCGCCAAAAACGGCCGCAGTAAACGCCTTGATGCCGACGACAAAACCGATGTAGAAATCGACGACGCCGTAATAGACCGTCACCAGCACGCCGGCGACCGCGGCGAGCATGGCGCCGAGCATGAAGGTGAAGGAGATCGTCCGGTCGACGTTGATGCCGAGCAGCGCGGTCATCGTGCGATCCTGTTCGCAGGCACGCTGCTGGCGACCGAAGGAGGTGCGATTGATGACGAAAGTGAAAACGAGCATCAGCGCGACGGTGACGAGGACGATCAGCATCTGCGAATACGCGAGGTGCACCGTGAATCCGTCGATGGTCAGAACGTCAAAGCCGCCGACGAGAACCGGCGGAATCGGCTTGACGCGCGCGCCTTGCGTGAGCTGCACCATGTTCTGCAGAAAGATCGACATGCCGATCGCCGAGATCAGCGGCGCAAGGCGCGTCGAACCGCGCAGCGGACGGTAGGCGGTGCGTTCGACGGCCCAGCCATAAACCGAAGTGAAGGCGACCGAGACGACGAGCACGACGATGATCGCCAGCGGCACCGAACTGACGCCGAAAGCGGAGAGCAGCGTGAAGCCGGTCACGGCGATGAAGGCGCTGACCATGTAGATGTCGCCGTGCGCGAAATTGATCATGCCGATGATGCCGTACACCATCGTATAGCCGATCGCGATCAGGCCATAGACGGCGCCGAGCGTGAGCCCGTTGATCAGTTGCTGTAATGCCAGGGCCATGCCCCTGCTCCAATACTGTGTGGCGTAAGCCCGTGCAAACGGCTGCGTAAAGTTGAATCAGCCAAAACCATCACCTTTGCTGATTTATTCGTCGCCCCGGCGAAAGCCGGGGCCCAGTTCGTTGATTCCCTGGATTCCGGCGTTCGCCGGAATGACGATTCAGTCTTGATCGGCGTATCCCTGCAGGTTTGCACCCCGCAAGGGGATTTCCTTCGGGGCACCTTTGCGGTGAATTTTCTTTTTAATCTGGATAACGCTAAATTACTTGGCGACGTAGTCGTACTTGCCGCCCTGCCAGCGATAAACCATGAAGCCCGGCAGCTTGTTGTCGCCCTTGGCGTTGAACGAGAGCTTGCCGATGACGGTGTCGAAATTGCCGCCGCGCAGCGTTTTTTCGAGGTCGGCGTACTTCGTGCTCTTGGCCTGTTCGGCGGCCTGCGCGAAGAGCTGCATGGCCGCGTAGGCGTACATCACGTAACCCTCGGGCTCAACCTTGGCGTCGCGAAAGCGCTTGACGATATCGGCAGCGGCCGGGTTCTTGCGCGGATCGGGCGAGAAGGTGAAGAGAACGTTGTCGGACGCCGCGCCGGCCGCCGTGACGAGTTCGGAGTTGGTCATCGTGTCGCCGCCCATGACGGTGAGCTTGAGGCCGGCCTGCTGCGCCTGGCGCAGGATCAGCGCGACTTCGGTGTGGTAACCGCCGAAGGCCATGACCTCGACGCCCGCCGATTTCAGCTTGCTGACCAGGCCCGAATAGTCCTTCTCGCCGGCGGTGACCGACTCGCGCAGCGCAAGCTTCACTTTCTTGCCATCGATGGCCTTGGCTATTTCGTCGGCGAGACCCTTGCCGTAGGCGCTCTTGTCGTCGACGACGGCGATTTTCTTGCCCTTGAAGTGGTCAGCGAGGTAGTTGCCGGCCACGAGCCCCTGCTGGTCGTCGCGGCCCATGATGCGGAAGAGGTTCTTGAGGCCGCGTTCGGTCACCTGCGGATTGGTCGACACTGTCGCCATCGGGATCTGCGACTCGTTATAGACGTCGGACGCCGGGATCGTCGAGCTCGAGCACCAGTGGCCGTGCATGAAAACGATCTTCTTGTTGACCATCGCGTTGGCGACCGAAACCGCCTGTTTCGGATCGCAGGCGTCGTCGCCGACTTCGAGCTTGAGTTTCTGGCCGAGGACGCCGCCCTTGGCGTTGATGTCGGCAATCGCCATTTCAGCGCCTTTGCGGATCTGGTCGCCGGCCGACGCGTACTGGCCGGTCATCGGGCCGGCAATCGCCACCAGATGATCGGCGAAGACGGGCGTCGCGGCAGCGGCGAGCAGACTCAGATTGAATGCGGCGAGCAGGACGTTCTTACGCATTGATATTCTCCTGGGGTTAGGGCTGGCGATCGGGCAAACGACGGGCGCTGCAGACACTTTGACGCTTTTGACACAAACCGCGCATTCTGCTGGCAAGCGCGATGTAATTCAACTCCCTTGCACAAGATTGTGCGCAGCCGGCATAACAAAAGTCCATCGGCAAGGCGGGAGGCGGTCGGCGAGCCGTGTGCTGCGCCAATCAGACGATCACCCCGCCGCCCAGGCAGACGCGGCTTTCATAGACCACTACCGATTGCCCCGGCGTCACCGCCCACTGCCGCTCGGCGAAGTGTATCTCGCAGGAGTCGGCGTCAACGCGTTCGATTTGGCAGGGCGCGTCGGCCTGACGGTAGCGTGTCTTGGCGCAGTAGACCCAGTGCGTGTGCGGCATTTTTCCGGAAACCCACGACAGATCTTCGCCGCGCAGCACGTCGGTGAGGAGCGCCGGATGGTCGTGGCCGCGCACCACGTAGAGGACATTGGCGGCAAGATCCTTGCGCGCGACGAACCACGCGTCGTGCGCGCCGTCCCTGGCGTAGTCGCGCCTGCCGCCGATGTGCAGGCCTTTGCGCTGGCCTATCGTGTGGAAGCTCTGGCCATCGTGCTCGCCGAGCACGCGGTCGTCGTCGAGGCAACGGATTTCGCCCGCCTGCGGCGGCAGGTAGCGCAGCAGAAATTCCTTGAACGGCCGCTCGCCTATAAAACAGATGCCGGTCGAATCCTTTTTGTCGGCGACGTGCAGCCCGGCGGCGACGGCCATCTGGCGGACGTCGCGCTTGTACAGATCGGCGAGCGGGAAGAGCGTCCGCGAGAGCTGCTGCTGGTTGAGCCGGTGCAGGAAATAGCTCTGGTCCTTGGTCCCGTCCTCGGCCTTGAGTAACTGGAAGCTGCCGGCGCCCTCGTTCGATTCGCGGACGCCGGCGTAATGGCCGGTGGCGATCTTGTCGGCGCCCATCTGCATGGCGTGTTCGAGAAAGGCGCGAAACTTGATTTCCGAATTGCATAGCACGTCGGGATTCGGCGTCCGGCCGGCCTGGTACTCGGCGAGGAAAGCGGCGAAAACACGCTCCTTGTATTCCTTTACGAAATTCACCACTTCGACGTCGATGCCGATCTTGTCGGCAACGCTCATCACGTCGACCAAGTCCTCGCGCGACGAGCAGTACTCGTCGTCGTCATCGTCGTCCCAGTTCTTCATGAACAGGCCGACGACGTTCCAGCCTTGCTGCTTCAGAAGTAGCGCTGCGACGGCCGAATCGACGCCGCCGGACAAACCGACGACGACCGTCTGGCCTTTGTTCTCACTCACTGCCATGCGGACTTTCTCCAGCTAACCAGTTGGCCAGCGGCATGATCGCCGCCGGCTGGCCGTTATCAAAAAACCAGCTATCGACGAGATAGCGCGCCGGCGCCCCGTTGTTCGACTCGCTCGGCTGCGTCGCCTCGATCTGCGCTGCGTAATGGTCGAAGATCGCAAAGCGCCGACGCAAGGCCGGTTCGAGAACGCGGTGATGGCGCAGCCAGCCACGGCTTTCGATCAGGTGCAAAAGCCGTGTCGTCGTCGTCGCGTGGTCGATGCAATCCATTTTTCCGTGCACCGCGTCGTCGGCATAATTGCCGCCGCGATCGGCGTTGATCGGCGTCTGTTCGCCGGCCCAGCCGAGCAAGCGGCCAATCGTCATGGCGATCGCCTGGCGCTCCTCGCCAGCGTCGCGCGCCGCGCCGAGCAACAGACGCACCTCGACGAGCTGGGGCTCGTTGTAGACGACCTGCGCCTCACTATAACAGCCGTAGTTGAAGCACACCGAAACGCGTTCATCGGCGGCCGCGGCGAACGACACGAGCAGCAGCAGAGCAACCCGCCAGTTCATTGCAAATGCGTGATGAGGTCGAGCGGATAGCGGGCTCCGGCCTGCCAGTCCTCGATGCAGCGCATAATCAGCGGACTGCGGTGCCGGTCCTCGAGCGCGCGAATCTCGCCCAGGCTGAGCCAGCGCGCGGCGATAATGCCCGCGTCAAGCGCACGCTGCGCGTCGTGACCGGCCAGCTCACCGGCGAAGGCGAAGCGCAGATAAGTGATGTCTTTGGCCTCGTTGCGCCAGTTATAGACGCCGACCAGCGCGGTCGGGACAAAGTGGTAGCCGGTCTCTTCGAGCGCTTCACGAATCACCGCGTCGGTCAGCGCCTCACCGCACTCAAGGTGTCCGGCCGGTTGATTGAAGCGAATGCCGTCGTCGGTCTCTTCTTCGACGAGCAAAAACTTGCCATCCGACTCGATGACAGCGGCAACAGTAACGTGCGGTTTCCAGATCATGGGGCTATGCGGCAGCAGGCAAAGCGCCTATTTTACCGCCAACCGGCGGTCGAAATCGGCTAGAATTTGCCTTTCGAAAACGGCGGCAAACGGGGAGAAAACCATGTCCATGGCGGACCGCGACGGCTTCATCTGGCTCGACGGCAAGCTCGTGCCATGGCGCGAGGCGACGACGCACGTGCTCACCCATACGCTGCATTACGGCATGGGCGTTTTCGAGGGCATACGCGCCTACAAGGCCGAACAGGGCACGGCGATTTTCCGTCTGGCCGACCACACCGAGCGGCTGTTCAATTCGGCGCGCATCTTCCAGATGAAAATGCCGTGGGACCCGGCGACGCTGATCGCCGCGCACAAGGAAGTCGTGCGCGCCAATCAGCTCGAGTCGTGCTACATCCGGCCGATCGTTTTCTACGGTTCCGAAGCCATGGGAATCGCCGCCAGCGCGCTGTCGACCCACGTCGCTATCGCCGCCTGGCCGTGGGGCGCGTATCTGGGCGCCGAAGGCATGGAAAAGGGTATTCGCGTCAAGACTTCGTCGTTCACGCGCCATCACGTCAACATCAATATGTGCCGCGCCAAGTCGGTCGGCAGCTACACCAACTCGATCCTCGCGCATCAGGAAGTCGCCCACGACGGCTACGACGAAGCCCTGCTGCTCGACGTCGACGGCTACGTCGCCGAAGGCGCCGGTGAAAACCTGTTCATCGTCAAAAAAGGCACGCTGTACACGCCGGATTTGACCTCCTGCCTCGAAGGCATCACGCGCAGCTCGGTGCTGACGCTCGCCGCCGACTTAGGTCTCACGGTGATCGAAAAGCGCATCACGCGCGACGAAGTCTATTGCGCCGACGAAGCGTTCTTTACCGGGACGGCCGCCGAAATCACGCCGATCCGCGAACTCGACAATCGCCAGATCGGCGCCGGCTGCCGTGGCCCGATCACAACGCAACTGCAAAGCCTGTTTTTCGACTGCGTCCATGGCCGCGTGCCGGCGCATGAAGACTGGCTGAGCTACGTCGGCTGAATCATTTCACTCCATTCAATAATAAGGTCCGCACCATGGCTGAAAAACCCGCATCGACTCCGATTGAAATCACCGCCCACGATCTGCCGCTGCATTGCCCGATGCCCGACGCGCCGCTGTGGGCGCGCCACCCGCGCGTCTTCCTCGACATCGTGCATACGCGCGAAGCGGTTTGCCCCTACTGCAGCGCGCACTACGTGCTGAAGGGCGAACTCCCGCACAGGCACTGATTTGCTTCAGCCAAACGGCGTCAGCACGCAAGTCGCCGAACCCGCCAACGCGGTCGGCCGCACTTCGTCACTCAAGGCACTGATCGTCGCCCCGGCCTGGATCGGCGACACGGTCATGGCGCAGGCGCTGTTCAAACGCCTGCGCGAGGTCAGCCCGAACCTGCAACTCGACGCCCTCGCCCCGCGCTGGGTGGCGCCAGTACTCGAGCGCATGCCCGAGA
>JBBRXI010000076.1:0-8870 GCA_038248575.1 Burkholderiales bacterium
ACCGTCCTCAAAGTCCGCCGTGATCAGGCACGGGGAGACTACAAGGACCCCGGCTGGTACGCGCAGCCGCCCGGCAGCCAGGCTTATGAAGCGAACGCATCGGCCGACAACGCGCCGCGCGCAGCCACGCAGGGCGGGCAATCGATGCCGACCAAAGGACAACCGGCAAACCAGGAATTGAGAGTCCGCAAACCCGGCAAACAGGCCGACCATTAATCTGAAATTACTTGCAGAGGAATTCCCATGCACAGCCGTTTTCACTTGACCCTGCCTCTGATTGCCGCATTGGCCTTGCCCGGTTTTGCCGCCGCCTCCGCTACGAGCAATCATGGCCATAAGGCCCCAGCGGGAAAATATAACGGGCACGCCGCCGCGCTGGGCCGGCCCGCTGCGCTCACCGCTGCCACCCTCACCGTCGAGATCGACATGGGCGACAACATGCGGTTCTCTCCCGAGCGCCTCGAGATCAAGCAAGGCGATACGGTGCGCTTCATTGCGCGCAACAAAGGCCAAATCAAGCACGAGATGGTTCTGGGCACGGTCGCCGAACTGAAGAAGCACGCCGCGCTGATGTTGAAGTTCCCTGAAATGGAACACGACGATCCGAACGCCGTCTCGGTCGCGCCGGGCAAGACCGGCGAATTTGCCTGGACGTTCACCAAACCGGGAAGCTTCGATTTCGCCTGCCTGATCCCCGGGCATTTCGAGGCCGGAATGAAGGGCCGAATCGTTGTCGTCAAGAAATAAGTTTCAAGATGACATAAATGTAATGTTTCGGTCAGCGTCCTGTTGGAATCCACTCAGTACACTTGCTCCATTCGTCCAACCCGAGGGGAAAAATTCATGAAACTTGGCCTACCGTCCCTGCTGCTCGCAAGCGCGCTCGCGTCCGCTTCGGCACTGGCCCAGTCACTGCCAAAAGTCGACGTTTACAAAAGCCCGACTTGCGGTTGCTGCGGCAAATGGGCAGACCACATGCGAAGCAACGGCTTCAAGGTCGAAATGCACGAAGTGAACGACATCCCGGGCAACCGCAAGAAGCTTGGCATGCCCGACAATTTCGGGTCGTGCCATACCTCGACCATCGGCGCCTACGTCGTCGAAGGTCACGTGCCGGCCGCCGACATCAAGCGCCTGCTCAAGGAAAAGCCGAAGGCCATCGGCCTCGCCGTTCCGTCGATGCCCGGCGGATCGCCCGGTATGGACATTCCCAATTCGCCGCCGTATGAGACCTTGCTTGTACAGCCCGACGGCAGCAGCCGCGTTTTCGCCAAACACTAACTTTGAACTGGAGACTCTTTTGAAAACTGCTCTCACGACTTCGTTGTTTGCCCTTGCTGCGGCCGTTTTTGCCATCCCCGCGACTGCCGCCGACGGACACAACCACGGTGCCACGCTGGCGATGAGTGCCAGCGCACACCATTCTGGCGGCATGCAGCTGGCCGCGGCGACTACCACGGAAATGGTCGATGGGACGGTCAAGAAGGTGGATAAGTCGGCCGGCAAGGTCACGCTGTCGCACGGTCCGCTCGCCAATCTCGGAATGAACATGAACATGACGATGGTCTTCCGCGTCAAGGATGCTTCCTGGCTCGAGCAGATGAAGGAAGGCGACAAGATTCGCTTCGCCGCCGACAAGGTCAACGGCGCCTTCACCGTCGTCGCCTTCGAACCCGTCAAGTAGGCGGCCGACGCGCCGACGGGAAATTGCCGGCCGGCGCGAATTACTTCTGCCTGACCACGGAGCTTGCATGCATAAAACATTTTCCACGCCGTCGCTCGTCCTCGTCCTGACGCTGGCCTTTGGCGCTCCGGCGCTGGCGCAGGACGCTGCCCCTGGCAAGACCGTCGCCAGCCTGCTCGAGTACGCCCGTGAGCACAATCCCGAGTACGCGACGATGCGCCACGAGGCCGACGCCGCCGGCGAGCGGATCACGCCGGCCGGCGCCTTGCCCGACCCGCGCTTTCGTGTCGAGCTGATGGACATCACCCGGATGGGCGAGCAGAACGCCTCGCTCTTGCCGAACCGCGTCGGCAGCACGAAATACACGGTGAGCCAGGAACTGCCCTGGTACGGCAAGCGCGATCTGAAGCGCGGCATCGCCGAACTGCAGGCCGAGGCAGCGCAGGGCCTGGCGCGCGGCGCCTGGGCCGAGATCGCCGCCAAGCTCAAGACGGCGCATGCGCAACTCTATTTGCTACATCAGAACGAGCGTCTCACGCGCGAAATTCTCGCCTTGATGACGCAGCTTGAGCAGATCGCGCAGGTGCGTTACGCCGGCGGACTTGCCATGCAGCAGGACGCGATCCGTGCCCAGATCGAGCAGACCGGCATGCGCAACGATCTCATCATGCTCGAAAACGAAGGCACGATGCTGCGCGCGCGCATCAATATGCTGCTCGCCCGTCCGGTCGGCAGCGCGCTCGCCGCGCCCGAAGCCTTGAAGCCGATCCCGGCGCCGGTCAAGCTCGACTACGCGAGCCTCGAAGAGCGCGTGCGTGCCCGTAACCCGCGGCTTTTTGCCGAGGACGCACGCATCCGGTCGGCCGAGAAAACACGCGAGCTGACCTACAAGGAACGCTACCCTGACTTCATGCTCGGGGTGACGCCGGTGCAAGCCGGCGGTTCGATCAGGGAGTGGGAGTTGATGGTCGAGTTCAACATTCCGCTGCAGCAGTCGCCGCGACGCGCGATGGAGCGCGAATCGGAAGCGATGCTCTCCGTGGCCCGCTCGCGCAAGGAGGCGGCGGCCAACGAGGTGCTCTCAGCGCTTGCCGAAAACCTGTCGGGCATCGACGCGGCGCGTCGCACCGAGACGCTGGCGAGTACCAGCCTGCTGCCGCAGGCCGACCTGACTTTCCGCTCGGCGCTCGCCGCGTACGAGAACGGAAAAACGGATTTCGCCACCTTGCTCGAAGCGCAACAACAAATACGCAAGGCCCGGCTAAACCAGTTCAGGGCGCAGGCCGAGGCGCAGGTGCGTCTGGCCGAAATCGAAAAACTCTTGGGAGAAGAATTGTGAAACAGGGCGCAGGATTGACGGTCGGCATCGTCGTTGCACTGCTCGCCGCCGGCGGCGGTTATTGGGTGGGGAACAAGGGCGTGGCCATGCCCGGTGCCGGGGCCACGAGTGGTTCAGCGGGAACGATCGGCCCCGCCGGCGAACCAGCAAAAAAGGAACGCAAGCTGCTCTACTACCGCAATCCGATGGGCTTGCCCGACACCTCGCCGACGCCCAAGAAGGACCCGATGGGAATGGATTACATCGCGGTCTATGAGGGGGAGGACGAAAGCGATTCAAACTCGCCCAACCAGATCAAGATCAGTACCGACAAGGTGCAGAAACTCGGCGTCCGAAGCGAAGCCGCCCAACTGCGCAGCCTGGACAAGATCGTGCGCGCGGCCGGCCGGGTCGAGCCGGACGAACGGCGCGTCTACGCCATCTCGCCAAAGTTCGAAGGCTACGTCGAGCGTCTGCACGTCAACGTCACCGGCCAGCCGGTCGGCCGCGGGCAGCCGCTGTTCGAGGTATACAGCCCGGAACTGGTTTCCGCCCAGCGCGAATACGCCATCGCCGCCCAGGGCGTCGAATCGCTCAAGGGAGCGGACGACGTGACGCAATCAGGCATGAAGCAACTGGCGGAATCGAGCCTGTTGCGGCTGAAGAACTGGGACATTTCGGAAGCGCAGATCAAGGCGCTCGCCCAGTCGGGCGAAACGAAACGAACGCTGACTTTCCGCTCGCCGGTTTCCGGGATTGTCACCGAGAAAAAGGCGCTACAAGGTATGCGCTTCATGCCCGGCGAGGCCCTGTATCAGATCGCCGACCTGTCTGCAGTCTGGGTCGTCGCCGACGTTTTCGAGCAGGACATCGGCCTCGTCAAGTCGGGCGCGACAGCGAAAGTGCGAATCAACGCCTACCCGGACAAGCTCTTCACGGGCAAGGTCAGCTACGTCTATCCGACGCTCGACGCGATGACGCGCACCGTACCGGTCCGCGTTGAACTCGCCAATCCCGGCCTGCTGCTCAAGCCCGGCATGTTCGCCCAGATGGAATTGCCGGTCTCGGCCAAGGGTGCCGTCGTCACCGTGCCGCTCTCCGCGGTGATCGACAGCGGAACACGCCAGATCGTCCTCGTCGAGCAGGGCGAAGGCCGCTTCGAACCGCGCGAGGTCAAGCTCGGCGCACGCAGCGACACGCATGTCGAAGTCATCGACGGCGTCAAGGATGGCGAAAAAGTGGTGGTGGCGGCGAACTTCCTGATCGACGCCGAAAGCAACCTCAAGGCGGCGGTCGGCGGCTTCGGCGAATCGGGTCAAGGCGCATCAGGCACCGCCGGGAAGGAAAGCGGGCCGGGACAACCCGCCGGCAAAGGCGTCAGTCACAAGGCGGAAGGCACCGTGGACAGCGTCGATACGAAAAGTGGAACGGTGAGCCTCGATCACGGTCCGGTTGCCAGCCTCAAGTGGCCGGCGATGACCATGGAATTCAAGGCCGCAAATGACAGTTTGCTGCAGGCGCTCAAACCTGGAGCCAGGGTCACTGTCGAATTCGTCGAGCGTCAGCCGGGCGAATGGGTCATTACCCAGGTCAAACCGCAGATCAGTAAAGGAGCCGCTGCACCGGCCTCTGCCGCAAAGCCAAACGCCGCGCACACGGGTCACTAAAAAAACAAGGGGGATTCACCATGCTGGCCCACATCATCGAGTGGTCGGGCAGGAACCGTTTTCTGGTCCTGCTCGCGACCCTCTTCATCGTTATCTGGGGCGTCTTTGCCGTCCTTAGAACGCCAATTGACGCACTGCCGGATCTCTCGGACGTGCAGGTCATCGTGTACACCGAGTACCCCGGCCAGGCGCCGCAAGTCGTCGAGGATCAGGTCACCTATCCGCTGACGACCTCGATGCTCTCGGTTCCCAAATCCAAGGTGGTGCGCGGCTTTTCCTTCTTCGGCGCGTCCTTCGTCTACATCATTTTCGAGGACGGAACGGACATCTACTGGGCGCGTTCGCGCGTTCTCGAATACCTTAATTTCGCTTCCAGCCGCATGCCCAAGGGCGTCACGCCGCAGATCGGCCCGGATGCCACCGGCGTCGGCTGGGTCTATCAGTATGCGCTGCTGGCCAAGGACAAAACGCTCGCCGAGCTGCGCTCGATCCAGGACTGGTTCGTCCGCTATCAGCTGACGAAGGCGCACGGCGTCGCCGAAGTCGCCTCGATCGGCGGTTTCGTGCAGACTTATCAGGTCACGGTTGATCCGGTCAAACTGCGTTCGTTCGGCATACCGCTGATGAAGGTCGCTCAGGTCATCCGCGACTCGAATCGCGACGTCGGCGGCCGCGCTGTGGAAATGGCCGAGACCGAGTACATGGTGCGCGGCAAGGGCTACCTGCGCGGCATCAGCGACATCGAGATGCTGGTCGTCAAAAGCGAAGGCGGCACACCGGTGCTGGTTCGTGATATTGGTCGCGTCGAACTGGTTCCTGATGAGCGACGCGGCCTGACCGAACTCAATGGTGAGGGCGAAGTGGTTTCCGGCATCGCCATGGCCCGCTACGGCGAGAACGCCCTGGAAGTCATCAGCAACCTGAAGGAGAAAATCGCCGAAATAGGTCCCGGACTGCCCGAAGGCGTGACCATAGAAGCCGTCTACGACCGTTCCGAACTCATTCACCGCGCCATCAAGACACTGCGCAACACGCTGATCGAGGAGTCGATCATCGTCGGGCTCGTCTGCATCGTTTTTCTGCTGCACGTGCGCAGCGCGCTGGTCGCCATCCTGATGCTGCCGGTCGGCATCCTGATCTCCTTCATCGCCATGCGTCTGCTCGGCATGAACTCGAACCTGATGAGCCTCGGCGGCATCGCCATCGCCATCGGCGCGATGATCGACGCGGCCATCGTCATGATCGAGAATGCGCACAAGCATATCGAGCGACTGCCCGAGAAACACTCCAATTCCGATCGCGCTACGGCGATGATCGAGGCGTGTAAGGAGGTCGGCCCCCCTCTCTTCTTCTCGCTGCTGATCATCACCGTCTCCTTCCTGCCGGTATTCAGCCTCGAGGGACAGGAAGGCCGGCTGTTCTCGCCGCTGGCCTACACCAAGACCTTCTCGATGGCTGGTGCCGCCTTGCTCTCGATCACGCTGGTGCCGGTGCTGATGATGTTCTTCATCCGCGGCAAGATTATGCCCGAGGCGAAAAACCCGGTGAATCGTTTCCTGATCTGGGTCTATCGGCCGATCATCACCGCGGTCATGCGCTGGAAGAAAATGACCATCGTCATCGCCTTGCTGGCGCTCGCCGTCTCGATCTACCCGGCGTCGAAACTCGGTTCCGAATTCATGCCGACGCTCAACGAAGGTTCGCTGCTCTACATGCCGGCGTCCTTGCCGGGCATGTCGATCACCAAGGCCGCCGAACTGCTGCAGACGCAAAACAAAATCATCAAGAGCTTCCCCGAGGTGACGTCGGTTTATGGCAAGGCCGGCCGCGCCAACACGGCGACCGACCCGGCGCCGACCGAGATGTTCGAGACGGTGATCAATCTCAAGCCCGAATCCGAGTGGCGTCCCGGCCTGAGCATGGACGGGCTGATCGCCGAGCTCGACAAGGCGCTGCAGTTTCCCGGCGTCGCCAACTCGTGGACGATGCCGATCAAGGCGCGCATCGACATGCTGTCGACCGGCATCCGCACGCCGATCGGCATCAAGGTCTTCGGCAAGGATCTGAACGAGATGGAGAAGCTCGCGCGGCAAATTGAGGCGGTCGTCAAAAAGGTGCCGGGCACGAGCAGCGCGTTCGCCGAACGCATTACCGGCGGCTTTTATCTCAACATCGAACCCGATCGCACGCAACTGGCGCGCTACGGCCTCTCGGTCGGCGAAGTGCAGGACGTGATTGGCACCGCGCTCGGTGGCGAAATGGTCACCACCACGGTCGAAGGCCGCGAGCGCTACGGCGTGACCGTCCGCTATCCGCGCGAACTGCGCTCGGACCCGCAGCAGATCGCCCGTGAGATCCTCGTGCCGACGATGGGCGGCGCGATGATTCCGCTCGGACAACTGGCGAAGGTCGAGATCGCCAAGGGCGCGCCGGGCATCCGCACCGAGAACGCGCTGCTCTCGGCCTACATCTATGTCGACATCCGCGACCGGGACCTCGGCGGCTACGTCGCCGAAGCCAAGAAAGCCGTCGCCGATCAGGTGACTTTCCCACCCGGCTACTACATTACCTGGAGCGGGCAGTTCGAGAACATGGAACGCGCGATCGAGAAGATGAAGGTCGTCGTTCCGGTGACGCTGCTGGTGATCTTCCTGCTGCTCTACCTCAATTTCCGGCGCCTGACTGAAACGCTGATCGTCATGCTCTCGGTGCCCTTTGCGCTGGTCGGCGGCATCTGGCTGATGTGGTTGCTCGGCTACAACCTGTCGGTGGCCGTCGCCGTCGGCTTCATCGCGCTCGCCGGCGTCGCCGCCGAAACCGGCGTCATCATGCTGATCTACCTCGATCACGCGTGGGAGGCGATCAAGGCGAAGTGCCGCGCGTCCGGGCGCGATCCGAACGTCGGCGACCTTTACGAAGCCGTCATGGAAGGCGCCGTCGAGCGCGTACGACCGAAGATGATGACCGTCGTGGCGATCATGGCCGGCCTGCTGCCGATCATGTGGGGAACCGGCACCGGATCAGAAGTGATGAGCCGCATCGCCGCACCGATGGTCGGGGGAATGATTTCCTCGACGGTGCTGACCCTCGCGGTGATTCCGGCAATCTACACGCTCGTGAAGCAGTGGCGCATCAAGCGCGGGTTGGAAAATTGAACCGGGGCCTTGCTTAAGACCACGTTGTAATCGGTGGAGACAACGTCAGTATGAAAACTACCCGAGTTCCCTGCAAAATTCAGGCTGAACGGGGCAGATTGAATTTGTTACGCTCTCGAGGTAACCCTGTCACTGCCCGGGCGCTGAACGGATGAACTGGAAGAACGGCCTTCGCGAACGGGGTGTGCTCGCAGCACTGGGAGCAGCCCTGTTGTTTGGCGCGGGAACACCGCTTGCGAAATGGCTGTTGGAAGCAGCAACCGGGCCGTGGTTGTTGGCGGGCTTGCTCTATCTTGGTTCCGGGCTGGGACTGACGCTGTATCGACGGCTGATCCATGCCCCCGCAGTTCACCTTCCTCGACGAGAAGCGTACTGGTTCGCCGGAGCCATATTGGCCGGTGGCATCGTGGCCCCAGTCCTGTTGATGATCGGGTTGAGCGGGATGCCCGCATCTGAAGCGTCTCTGCTGCTCAATGCAGAAAGCCTGTTCACCGCACTGCTTGCATGGCTGGTCTTCAAGGAGAATTTCGACCTCCGCATTGCCCTGGGTCTGGCCGCCATCGTGGCCGGGGCGGCCGTTCTGAGCTGGCCTAGCGAAGTACGACTCACCGGCCTGTGGCCAACGCTGGCGATCCTCGGTGCCTGCTTCGCCTGGGGTGTCGACAATAATCTGACGCGAAAAATAGCGCTGACCGATGCGACCTGGATTGCCTCGGTGAAAGGACTGGTAGCCGGTGCCGTAAATTTGACCTTGTCGTTCGCGCTCGGCGCTTCGATGCCGGATTTACCGCACCTGGCCGGGGGAATGGCGGTCGGTTTGCTCGCCTATGGAGTCAGTCTGGTTTTATTCGTGGTTGGCTTGCGTCACCTGGGCACGGCGCGAACGGGAGCGTACTTCTCGGTGGCACCATTCTTCGGCACCCTGCTCGCCTTGTTGATGGGTGATCCGATAACAGTGCAACTATTTTACGCCGGTACCTTGATGGCGCTGGGCACGTGGTTGCACCTGACCGAGCACCACCAGCACGTGCATGGTCATGAACAGG
>JBBRXI010000077.1:0-8719 GCA_038248575.1 Burkholderiales bacterium
CGCAAGCGGGCTTCATGCAGCGCGCTGCGCACCGTGATGCGCATGTCCGGGCGCAGGCGCGCGAGTTCGTTGAGTACCGGCGCAACCTGCGCCAGGTGGCCGAAGCCGTGCGAAGAAATGTCGACGAAAAGATGCGGCGGTCGGGCGGTCATGCCGCCCATTCTAACGGCACCGGCTTTAGCGCACGGTTAACGGGGTAACGCAGGGCTTAGACGGAGGCCGGCGAATTCACGGCTCTATGACGAGCTAACGATCGTCTGCGACTCTCATGCTGTTTGGCATATCACCAGCACTTTTCGCAGTTAGGGCTGGCTTGCTTGTCCTCTTTCGTACTCAATAACCTCTGCCACTTCGATGCGATCGCGACCATTTGCTTTAGCACGATAGAGCGCTGCGTCGGCTCTCTCGATCAATTCATTGGATGTTTGATGCAGCGTTGGGACAACGCTGACCACGCCAAAGCTAAATGTGACTTTGCCTGCCGGCGCGGCTGCGTGTGGCAGGGAGAGTGCTGAAACGGCTTGCTGAATACGCTGAGCGGTAGCCAGCGCATTTTCCAAGTTGGTGTCTGGCATCAGAACAACGAATTCCTCGCCGCCGTAGCGAGCGACCATCTCTCCTGATCGACGCACTTCTTTGAGCAGGACCATCACCAGCGCTCTGAGGCAATCATCGCCCCCCAAGTGCCCATAATGGTCGTTATAGGCTTTGAAATGGTCGACATCAAGCATCAGCATTGCCAAAGGAAGACCAGAGCGTTGCGCGCGGTGCCACTCTTGCACAAGGACGCTATCGAAGCTGCGTCGGTTAGCGGCGGCAGTCAGCCCGTCGGTATTGCTGAGCAGTTCCAGTTTGAAATTGGCTTCCGTCAGCTCCCGGATTCGCACTGTAACTTCATTCTCAAGATGCGTGTTGCGTTCGACAAGACCCTTTAGCGGATAAACCTCGCCCTTCTGTACCAGATGGTAGGGAATCGATATTGCGCTATATACGATCATCCACGTCCCGCCTTCCAACCGGAAATTCAAGGTCAGCCGTGCGGTTTCCCGTGAAAGAATGTGGTCGGAGATGGGCAGATGAATATGAAAAAAGGCTGTGGCAGCAACAACCTCGTCGCTTAAGTCCTGCACGCAAAGGTCTAGCATTTCAATGCGGATATTTTCTCTGACCTGCTGAAAATCCTGACGGGTGATCTCTATCCACGCTTTCTTATCGGTAACGAGAAAGTCGCCACCACCGGTAAACCCACAGAAGTTCTCGCTGAATCGAGAGGTCAGTCGATCATCCCGTTTGGAATACATCTCGATGTATTCCTCGAATAGTGAACGTATCAATGCGTGGCGAGTAGACGGCATGGGAGCGAGACTTTACTGATAAATGACGAAAAATACGCGAGGAACGGCTGTTTCGAGCTGAATCCTTGCATGAACGGAACTGGCTGGCCGCTGCTGTTGATCATGACTTTAGCACCACTTGCGGGCAGCAAAGGGCATCCCGATCGCCTGTTTCTGACTCGGTGATGATGTGCCTGGGCATTGATTCCGCCACTTCGACCTTCCTTTTTACCGAGGTTGGCCATATGAATTGCGTTCCACGATGCGACGGGTTAAATCGACGCAAATATCGACAAACTTGATGATCGGTTCGTTCCCGGCGGCCCGAAGTGTTTGCCGCCTGAGTTGAGCGCCAACACGGGCCACCAGCTCTCGCGCGCCGAAAGGTTTTACCAGATAATCGTCGGCCGCGGAGTCGAGGGCCACTATCTTGTCTGCTTCGCCACTACGTGCGGATAGCACGATTACCGGCGAACTCGACCCGGCCGAACTCTGCCAATTTACGTAACGTGCTCAACGTGCCGAAACACGGTAGCGTGTCCCGATCACTCCGGATTATCGAGAAACCTCGCCAGCAGCGCGCCGGGCAGTTCCTTGGGCAGAGGAATCCAGACGCGGTGGCCGTTGCCGGGGGCGACGCTGAGCGGCACGCCGTCGGCGTTTTCAATGCGTTGCAGCGTGACTTCGAAGTTGCCCGAGGGATGGATGATCTCGATGCGGTCGCCGACCGAGAAGCGGTTCTTGACGTCGATTTCGGCCAGCCCGCGCCGGACGTCCCAGCCGATGACGTCACCAACGTACAGGCTGCGGCCCGACTCGGAATGGCCGCGCAGGTAGTTCTGCCGCTCGTGTTCGTGGTGGCGCTGGTAGAAGCCGTCGGTGTAGCCGCGGTTGGCAAGGCCGTCGAGTTCGCCGAGCAGGCGGGGGTCGAAGGGGCGGCCGGCGCGCGCGTCGTCGATCGCCCGGCGATAGACTTGCGCGGTCCGCGCGACGTAATAGGCTGACTTGGTCCGCCCTTCGATCTTGAGCGAATCGACGCCGATGTCGACGAGGCGCTGAACGTGCTCGACGGCGCGCAGGTCCTTCGAATTCATGATGTAGGTGCCGTGCTCGTCCTCGTCGATGGGCATCAACTCGCCGGGCCTTTCCTTCTCCTCGAGCAACCACGACTGCCCGGCCGGGTCGGCCGCGCCGGCTTTAAGTTTGTAATCCCATCGGCATGAATTGGTGCAGGTTCCCTGATTGGCGTCGCGCCGGTTGAAATAGCCCGAGAGCAGGCAGCGGCCGGAGTAGGCGACGCACAGCGCGCCGTGCACAAAAACTTCAAGTTCGACGTCGGGGCATTCGTCGCGGATTTCGGCGACTTCGTCGAGCGAGAGTTCGCGCGAGAGGATGACGCGGGCGACACCGAGCGCTTTCCAGAAGCGCACGCCGGCGTAGTTGACGGTATTTGCCTGCACCGACAGATGGATCGGCATGTGCGGCCATTGCTCGCGGACCAGCGCGATCAGCCCGGGGTCGGCCATGATCAGCGCGTCGGGGGCGAGGGCGATGACCGGCGCCATGTCGGATCGATAGCTGCGCACCTTGCGGTTGTGCGCCAGAATATTGCTGACAACATAAAACTTTTTGCCCAGCGCGTGCGCCTCGGCAATGGCCAGGGCCAGCGTGTCGAGGTTGCCGAACTCGTTGTTGCGCACGCGCAGGCTGTAGCGCGGCTGCCCGGCATAGATCGCGTCGGCGCCGAAGGCGATCGCCGTTCGCATCATGGTCAGCGAGCCGGCCGGCGCGAGCAATTCGGGGTGGGGCAATGGAGCGGCGGCGGACATGGAATTTATGCGGCGCAGAGCGGCGAATGGTTAGAATGCTCGGAACTGACCATTTTAATCGCTTTCAACGATTTTTCTTTCATGACCGAAGATATCCTGATCAACTTTACGCCGCAGGAAACGCGCGTCGCCGTCATGTACCAGGGCGTCGTGCAGGAACTGCACATCGAGCGCACGGCGAGCCGCGGCCTGGTCGGCAATGTCTATGTCGGTCGCGTCGTGCGCATCCTGCCTGGCATGCAATCGGCATTCATCGACGTCGGCCTCGAGCGCACCGCCTTCCTGCACGTCGCCGACATCTGGGAGCCGCGCCATAACGGCGACCCGGTGCGCCCGATCGAGCGCATCCTGTTTGAAGGGCAGAGCGTCGTCGTCCAGGTCGTCAAGGATCCGATGGGCACTAAGGGCGCGCGCCTGTCGACACAGATGTCGGTGGCCGGACGAATGCTCGTCTATCTGCCGCAGGAAAAGCACATCGGCATATCACAGCGCATCGAGAGCGAGTCCGAGCGGGAAGCGCTGCGCGAAATGATCACCCGTCTGGTGCCGCCCGACGAGCCTGGCGGCTTCATCGTGCGCACGATGGCCGAAAGCGCCAGCGAAGACGAACTGGCCAACGACATCGTCTACCTGCGCAAGATCTGGCATGACATCCGCGTGCAGTCGCAAACGCTGGCGCCGCCAAGCCTGCTCTACCAGGAATTGTCGCTCGGCCAGCGCGTGCTGCGCGACTTCGTCAATCCGGAAACGGCGCGCATCATCATCGACTCGCGCGAAAACTTCCAGAAGCTGACGACCTTTGCCGCCGAATATACGCCGACCGTCGCGCCGCTTCTCAGCCACTACATCGGCGACCGGCCGCTCTTCGACCTCTACGGCGTCGAGGATGAAATCCTCAAGGCGCTGGCGCGCCGTGTCGATCTCAAGTCCGGCGGTTACCTGATCATCGACCAGACCGAGGCGATGACGACGATCGACGTGAACACCGGCGGTTTCGTCGGCGTGCGCAACTTCGACGACACGGTGTTCAAAACCAATCTCGAAGCGGCGCAGACGATCGCCCGCCAGCTGCGTCTGCGCAACCTCGGCGGCATCATCATTACCGACTTCATCGACATGGACAGCGAGGAGCACAAGGCCGCCGTCCTCGCCGAATTCAACAAGGCTTTGGCGCGCGATCACACGCGGCTCACGGTCAATGGCTTTACCGCGCTCGGCCTCGTCGAAATGACGCGCAAGCGCACGCGCGAATCGCTCGCGCACGTACTCTGCGAGCAATGCCCGACGTGCGGTGGCCGCGGCGAAGTGAAGACGGCGCGTACCGTGTGCTACGAAATTCTGCGCGAGCTGCTGCGCGAAGCGCGACAGTTCAACGCGCGCGAGTTTCGCGTCCTCGGCGCCGTATCGGTTATCGACGTGTTCCTCGACGAAGAGTCGCAGGGCCTGGCGATGCTCTCCGACTTTATCGGCAAACCGATCTCGCTACAGGCCGAGCCCAGCTACGCGCAAGAGCAATACGACATCGTGCTGATGTAACAAGCAGACCAATAATTCGCTCAGGAACGCACTTCGCTCAGGGACAAGCATAATGAAAAACAATTTGCCGGTGACGCTAAATGAGGCCCATTTCCCGCCCGGACGCTACATCGTTTCGCGTACCGACCTCAAGGGAATAACGACGTACGTCAATGACACCTTCGTCGAGGTCAGCGGCTTTACACGCCACGAGCTGGTCGGCAAAAACCACAACGTCGTTCGCCATCCCGACATGCTGCCCGGCGCCTTCGCCTGGCTCTGGGATACGATCAAGGCCGGCCGACCGTGGCGCGGCATAGTCAAAAACCGCTGCAAGAACGGCGACTTCTACTGGGTCGATGCGCTTGTCGTACCGGTCCTCAAGAACGACGCGATCATCGGCTACATGTCGGTGCGCACGGCGCCCGCCAAGCAACAGATCGCCGCTGCCGAGGCGTTCTACGAGCAGCTTAAAGCCGGCCAGGCGCGCATTCCGCGCACCCCCCTGTGGCAACGCCTGTCGCTCAAGGCCAAGCTGAATGGTCTCGTATTCCTGCTGCTTGGCATGCAAATCGCCGGCGGCGTCGTACACCAGTTCGCTGCACCGCTGGCGATTTCAAGCGCGGCGGTGGACACCGTCCTGCAAGTGTTTGGCGTCGCCAGCGTCGTTGCCAGCGTCTGCCTGCTGCTCATGCAGAACCAGGTGTTCGCGGCGATCCGCGGTATCGCCGGCCGGCTCGACCACATCGCTCAGGGCGAGCTGACCGACGAGATTCCCCTCGGCCGTGAGGACGAAGTCGGCCAGCTCAACAACGCGCTGACCACCATGCAAACGCACCTTAAGGCGATGATGGCCGAGATCGCCGAGGCCGCCGAGCTGATGGGCGAGAAGGCCGATGCGCTCAACGTCGATATGGAGGAAACGCGCAGCGCGACGGCGGCGCAGTCGGACGCGGTGAACCGCATCGCGGCAGCCGTCGAAGAACTGATCGCCTCGGTGCACGAGATCGCCGGCAGCGCGCAGGAGGCGCAACAAACGATCGAAGCCTCGCACACGCTGCTCGAGCAGGCGTCAACGAGCATGGGCGACAGCCAGTCGGCGACGGCCAACGTCGTCGGCACAGTCAATGCGGCCGGCAAGACGATGGCTGAACTGTCGCAATCGATCCTCGCCATCGACCGCGTCAGCCAGGTGATTCACGGCATCGCCGAACAAACCAATCTGCTCGCCCTGAACGCGGCGATCGAGGCGGCACGGGCCGGCGAGGCGGGACGCGGCTTTGCCGTCGTCGCCGACGAGGTGCGCAAGCTGGCCGAGAAGTCGAGCAAGCAAACGATCGAGATCGCGGCGAGCGTGCGCGAGATCCAGCGCGTGACGCAGGTTGCGGTGAGCACCATGGAGGCGGCCGGAACGCAGGTCGCGAGCACCGATACGGCGATGAGCACGGCGCGCGGCGGACTCGACTCGGTGGCGCGCCACGGCGAGAACGTCGTGTCGATTTCGCGGCATATCGCCGATGGCACGCGTCAGCAGGCAGCGGCAGGCAACGAGATCGCCAGCCAGGTGCACGGCATCGTCGACGGCATCGAGCAGACGACCGTCGCCATCGGCGCGGTGACTGACAAGGCGGTTCAGGTCAAAGACGGCTCGTCGCGGCTGCGCGAGCTCATCTCCTATTTCCGCTTCATTCGCTGACGCCGGCCGGTAGACAAGCTCAGGATCATGCAAACTTTCGTCTGGAGCGAGGAGTTCTACACCGGCATAAGCATGGTCGACGAGCAGCACCACGCGCTGGTCGATCTGTTCAATCGGCTCAGCGAAGCGCTGACTGAAGGCGAAGGGACGAGCGCAGCGGCCGTCGAGCTCGCGTTCACCCAGTTGATGGAGTACACCAAAACCCATTTTTCAGCCGAAGAGGCGCTGATGCGGCGGGCAGGCGTCGATGCACGCCACACCACCGTGCATCTCAGATTGCACGACGAGTTTACCGAGCAGGTGCTGGCGCTCTGGGGTGCCCGGCAATCGCTCGCCAATCCGGCTGAAGTTTTCCTCTCGTTCCTTACCGCCTGGCTGTGCCTGCACGTCCTCGGCGTCGACCAGTCGCTGGCGCGACAGCTCGCCGTGATCGGGAGTGGCGAAGCCGCCGGGCAGGCCTTCGAACGCGAAGGGCAAAGGCCGCGGGACAAGAGCGCCGAGGCGATGATCACGGCGCTGCGCAATACCTATCACGTCGTTTCGCAACTGAGTCTTGAGCTGATTTCGGCGAATCGTTTCCTCGAGAAACGCGTCGCCGCGCGAACCGTCGACCTGCAGCACGCCAACGAAGCGCTGCAGATCGCCAACCAGCGGCTCGAAGTCTATGCGCAGACCGACGGTCTGCTCGGCATCGCCAATCGCCAATGCTTCGATTCGCGCCTCGTAGACGAATGGAATCGCGCGATTCGCGACCAGGTGCCGCTCGGGATTTTGATGATCGACGTCGATTTCTTCAAGAACTACAACGACCAGTACGGACATCTGGCCGGCGATATCTGCCTGCAAGCGGTGGCGAAGGTGGCGGCGAGCCGGATGGTACGCGCCGTCGACCTGCTGGCGCGCTATGGCGGCGAAGAGTTTGTCGTCATCCTGCCGCATACGGCACTGGCCGGCGCAAAAAAAGTGGCCATGGGCATCTGTGAAGTGGTTGCCGGACTGGCCATTCCACACCTCGCGTCAGCCGTCGCCGAGCACGTCACGGTCAGCATCGGCGTCGCATCGGTGCTGCCCGACCGCCGCGGCCAGGCAAGCGACGCGGTCCTGGCGGCCGATCGTGCGCTTTACCTTGCCAAGCAACAGGGCCGCAATCGCGTCTGCGTCGGCTGAACGCCCGCTCGCGTTGCAGCGGTTCCCGCGCTCCGATCGACGGGCGCCGGCCATTGCGCAGGCCTGCCGCGTTCGCTTGCGGCCGGCAAAGGAATTTAGCGGGCGTCTTCGTGTCTATGAATTCTTCGCTAACCCGAGGAGAACCCGATGACCGACCCCGTCCTGCCCAGCCAGGAGTTCGACAGCCTGCACCCCGCCGTTCCCTTCACGCGACGCAGCTTTATCGTCGGCGCGCTTGGCACCGGCTTTGCGCTCGCCGTGCAACCGGTGATGGCGCAGACGGTGATCACCACCGACAGCGCAGGACTTACCGCCGGCGAGATCAAAGTGCCGGCCGCTGGCGGCGACATGCCGGCGTATCGAGCACAGCCGGCGAGCGGCAACAACTTCCCGGTGATCCTGGTCGTGCAGGAAATTTTCGGCGTACACGAACACATCCGCGACGTCTGCCGGCGCCTGGCCAAGGTCGGTTACCAGGCCATCGCCCCCGAGCTTTACGCACGTCAGGGCGACCCGCGGCAGTACAGCAACGTCCAGGAGTTAATCGGAAAAATCGTCAGCCAGGTACCCGACGCGCAGGTCATGGGCGACCTTGACGCCTGTGTCGCCTGGGCGAAGAACAACGGCGGCGATGCAACGCGGCTCGGTATCACGGGCTTCTGCTGGGGCGGGCGTATCGTCTGGCTATACGCCGCGCACAACCGGCAACTTAAGGCCGGCGTCGCCTGGTACGGCCGCATCACCAGCGCCGCGACGGCAAGCACGCCGACGCACCCGCTCGACGTCGCCGGCCAGGTGCACGCGCCAGTGCTCGGCC
The DNA here is from genome assembly GCA_038248575.1 of Burkholderiales bacterium. Lineage (GTDB taxonomy): Bacteria > Pseudomonadota > Gammaproteobacteria > Burkholderiales > Rhodocyclaceae > Propionivibrio. The sequence goes on from JBBRXI010000077.1 coordinate 8,359, forward strand.
TCTACGGGGGCCAGGACCAGGGCATTCCGCTCGACACGGTGGACACCATGCGCAAGCGGCTTGCAGAATCGGCCAATCCGGCGAGCCGGGCGTCGTCGATCGTCGTCTACGAGCGCGCCGGCCACGCCTTCAACGCCGACTACCGGCCAAGCTATAGCAGGGCCGAAGCCGAGGACGGCTGGCAGCGACTGCTGACCTGGATGAAGCAGTACGGCGTTTGAGCTCCATCGCCCAGCAAAGCTGGGCGCCTACAGGGCGACGGCGTTGGGTAGGAGCGCAGCTCTGCACTTCCTTCGGTCGGATTTTCTGCGCGATCGGCGGACGATCGCTCGTGTTATCGCCGAGCAAGGTCGGTATCTGC